>DATGOL010000144.1:0-5149 GCA_035306065.1 Gemmatimonadales bacterium
CGCCTCCGCGTCCTTCATGGCAGATGAAGCGGTGTCGAGCGTTGCGGCGAGCATTACCATCGTGGAGTCGCCAGACAGGAACCCGCGCTGCTGAATGCGGCCCACCAGTTCCCGCACTTCGCCCTCCAGCCTTCCCTGCGACAGAGCGAGGGTTGCCACGCGTTCGCGGAACTCGGATTCGCCCGCACGCGAGCGGTCTCGTGAGGCGTTGTAGGTTCCGGCGACTATCTCCCGCTGAACGCGAACGATGTCTGACGGCTGTTCACCGCCGCCCTGTCCGCCCGGCATGCCTCCCGACTCTCCCTGCCGGTATTCGCGCGAGAACGGGCGTATGGTCACGAAGAAGATGTCACTCTGCGCGGACTTCGGCCCCTTCACGCCATCCGCGTCGCGAGCACGCGCGTGATATGCAACCAGGTCGCCGGGCTGCAGTTCCAGCTCCTCAAGGTAGAAGGTATGGCCGGCAGACACCTCACGTCGTCCAGGTGACCCGCCTCGCCATAACGGCACGACCTGGTCATCCCCCCCGTTCACCGAGTACACGAGTTCGAGTGATGAAACTCCGAAGTCATCGCTCGCCTCCGCTTCCAGATACAGTTCCTCCAGCGTGGTGGCCTGAATGTCCCGCCCGGGACGCCTCATGTGCACCAGCGGTCCGGCGTCAGGCAGCACGTCAATCACGTAATCCAGAGACGCCGGATGCCAGCGACCATCGGCAGACTGCAACTCCACGCGATAGAAGCCTGGCGCCCTGACCGTCATGCTTCCCACCAGCCGGTCACCGCTGTCCGGCACCGCCAGAGAGACGGTGTCTGCACCCTCGACTACAATGCGGCCAGCCTGAGCGGGAATCGTGGTCTCGACTGACAGTTGCACCGACGTGCCGGCCACGGCGGCGATATCCCCGCCGTTGGCAACCGTGTCCGGTGCGAGGCCTGTGTACGCGGGATAGGTGTACGCCAGGTCCAGCTGCGACACGTAAGGCAGTGCGCTAACCGTGATGCGGAATCGCGCAGAACGGATGCCGCCGGCTTCAACGTGGTAATCGGTGAGCGTGTCGAGATCGAACAGGCGTGCCGTCCACCTGCCATCGGAATCCTGCGCCATGCCTACGCGCTCCTCCAGCCCTGTCTCCCAGCCGCCGCGCAGCACAATCAGCATTGCGTCCGATGCATCGAAATTGCCGGTGGTGGCAACGACCGCGAGGTCTGCATGCACCGGCAGATTGATGTTTCCCGGCTCCACCTGTATGAATGGAAGCGCACTGGCCTGCTCACTGCCCGGAACTGCCAGGAGCAGGCTCATTGCGCGACGCAACTCGGGCGGCCCGCCAGCAAGCATGCCTGCGAGCAGCGCAACAGCGCAGGAGAGAGTGCCGGCAGATACGAGGTCAGCCTTCACATCCTCTTTTCTTCGTCCTTTCGCAAGTTCGGCGCGCGCGGCGGCATCGCGTCCAAGCCGCGCGGCAAGCGCGGGCGCCGTGTCTGCTGTACGAGGATCCGCTGCGGTTACCAGCGCTCCGTCCAGGCCCGGATCTACTTCCTCCACATACCGGGCAATCTCGGCCCTGGCAGGACGTTTCGCGAACGCGAGAGCGAGCGCACCCGCAACGAGAAGCAATGCGGCCGCAAGCAGGGACAATCGTGCTGTGCCGATAGTGCCTTCGTCGAAGCCTGACGACCTTACGATGATGGCAACTGCCAGGAGCACCACGATGAACGCGCTAACCGCAACCGCAAGCAACCGAAGCATGCGTCTGCGCCGCCACCTGCGGAGCGCGGCGTCGAGCGCGGAGTCCAGTGATCGGACTGCAGCTCCTCTGACAAGTGTGCTCATGGCCTCGCTCCTCTGCCTGTGACCTGCGTTGGCACGTGCGGACGCGCCAACCTGTTCGCCAGGGCCCCTTCTGCGGCAAGCATCAGGCCTGCCGCGAGCAGCGCCCACCACCACATCTTCTGCTCTCGTTCAACCTCCACCCTCGCCTGCTCCGGGGCAATGACCGACTGTTGCGGAGACATCTCCTCTTCCGCGGTCACGGATGGGACGATCTCATCTACACTGAGATGCTCGCCGATCCATTCCTCGGCCGGCACGTTCACGGCCAGCTGCATCGCGCTCTCGGCGCCGCTTCCGCGCCGCACCTCATAAAAGCCCGGCACTCCGAGACGAGCGACAGCCGCGCCGCTCACCACCTTCACCTCTTCACGTTCGCCATCAGGAAGGGCCAGGGTGAGAACCTCGCCTTCAGAAGGTGGGCTTCCGCGCACCGACCTTGCCGCCACCAGCGCCGCGAGGTCCACGAGGTCGCCAGACTCGAGAAACGACGGCGGCGGCTCGCTGCCCATGGCCCGTACCGCAATTCCGTGCGACAGCGGTACGAAACCAGGATGACGTACAACGCTGTTCCACCGGTCGTCCAGAGTGGAAGCCCAGACCAGAATGCGTCCTCGACCCATCGGCTGCTCAACGAGGAGTGGTGAACCGTCGTCTGCGCGAACGAGAACCTCGCTGCCCTGGGCAGGCACGAGCCTGTGATACCGAATGACTGACGCACCTGGCAGGGATATCGCCGCCGCGCGCCTGGCACCGGCAAACGCAGGGTGGCTTGCATCCACCGTTGCTACGGTGCCGGTGGCGCGCTCCACCAGCGAACCGCGAGACAGTCCGGCCGCCGAGGCGAGCGCGGCAGGCAGGTCAGCGGCTTCCGGTCCTAACGACATGACCAGTCCGCCCCCATCCTGCACCCACTGCAGCAGACGCTCGGCGTCTCCGCTCGCGACGGACATCCCGTCCAGCACCAGCACGGGAATCTCGGCAAGATTGCGAGCAGGCGGCAGCGTTCCGCGCCACACGGTCACATCGATCGGCGGCGTTTCGGATGCGCGAAGTGCAATAGCCATATAGCCGTCAGACGCAGATCGCGCCGAGCGTACCACGGCGATTTCGGGCAACGGGTGCCGCTCCAGTATCAGTCGAACTGCATCGTCAGGCCCGCCCGGACGCAGCGGTATGCGCGCGCGCAGCGGGCGCTCCGGCAAAGGGATGGATGGGAACGTAAACAGGTTGCCCGATCCGGCACTGTCTGCCCTTCCTGCTTCACGACCGTCCACCTCCAGCGACCACTCGGCCTGCCCTGTGGCCCGCACCTGCACTGTAGCCAACTCCCTTTCGCCACGAAGCGAACTGCTGAAGTCAACCATGGTGGGCCGCACCGACGGTGATCCGTTCAGCTCACCGCTACCAACCGGCACCACGCGAAGCCGGGTACCGGCCGGCAGCACCGCGTTCTCCGCCGGAGACCAGCCCACACTCTGCAGGTCTCCAATCAGCACGATCTCAGCCTCGCTGCGTTCGCCGTCCGCAACAAGTCGCGACGCCATCTGCAGGGCGGGGGCATAACGAGTTGCTCCGCCGTCCGGTTCCAGGCCTCGCACCACTCCCTGCAACAATCCGTGATCGCCGGTAAGCTCCGTCATGGCATGGGCCCGGTTGCTGAACGTGACCACAGCCGCGCGATCCCTGCCGCCGAGTGCACTCAATTCATTCAGGGCTGCCGCCCTCATCGCTTCGAATCGGCCATCCACCTGCATGCTGGGAGAAACGTCCAGCAACAGCACGACATCACGCCCGCCGTCCAGCAACCCTTGCGGCAGCACACGCTCCATTACCGGACGCGCAAATGCGAACACGAGCAGCAGCACTACCCCAATGCGCAGCGCGAGCAGTATGAGGTTATCGAGCCTCCGCCTGCTCGCGTCAGGCGGTGGTGAGCCGCGCAGGAACATGAGCGACGGAAACACTATCACGTTTCGTCGCTCACGCTTTCGCAGGTGCAGCAACAGCGGAACTGCCGCAGCGAGCCCGCCGAACAGGAAGAGAGGCGCCAGGAATGACATCAGCGAATTCTGCCCAGGCGTTCGCGCTCAGCCAGGTAGCGATGAAGTGCATCGCCCAGTGGCTGGTCCGTGGTAAATAGTGCAGTGTCAATCCCCCGCCCTCGGAGTGCACGCTTCACCTCGCCCACATGCCGCTCGATCTCCTCCCTGTACCGCTCCCTCACGTCAGGCGCTGACAGCGGAAGTTCCTCGCCGGTTTCAGCATCCACGAACGTTGCCGCCTCCGCATACGGCAATGCCAGCTCTGCCGGATCGAGCACATGCATCGCGATCACCTCGCCCCCGTGTGCGAGCAGTGCTCCCACCGCCTCCGCCAGTTCGTCCGGCGGGCTGTAGAAGTCGGATACAACTACCCAGATGCGCCTGCGACGTGAGGTTGCGGCTGCAGCACGCAGTGGCTCGCGGAGCCTTCCGGCACCCTCCGCAGTGGCTCTTGCCAGATGCTGCAGGATGAGCGGAACGTGCTTCAGCGACGGTGGAATCACCTGCTGGACATCTCCACCGAACAGCACAAGGCCAACCCTGTCTCGCTGCCGTGCCGAAAGGTGTGCGAGGCAGGCAACGAGAATGCGCGCATAGTCCAGCTTCGAATGCGAGCCGGAGCCGAAGCGCATTGAACCCGAGGTATCGACCGCGAACATCACCTCCGTGTTGGTTTCCGCTTCGAACTCGCGCACATGCAGTCGATCCGTGCGTGCATAGATCCGCCAGTCAACTCGCCGAATGTCATCGCCCGGCTGATAGGTTCGATGCTCGGCAAAATCGGTTGACACGCCAAGGCGCGGCGACCGGTGCAGCCCGGACAGGAACCCGTCCACTACTGCACGAGCCACCAGCTCCAGATCATCGATTCTCGCGAGAACCGCCGGATCCAGGAGCGAGGCCGCCAGTCGAGGTACCGTTGACGCACTCATCGGGTTGCCGGTCAGATTCCCGAGCGTGCCGGCCGCACCGACTTCACCACGTCGGCCACGATCTGGTCTACCGTCACGTTGTCGGCCTGCGCCTGGAAGTTGCGAAGCACGCGATGGCGAAGCACCGGGGCAGCGAGCGCACGAATGTCATCGTACCCTACGTGTGCACGCCCGTGAAGGAGCGCGCGAGCCTTGCCACCAAGCACGAGATTCTGCGCGGCGCGCACGCTTGCGCCATAGGACACATACCTGCTGACAAGCTCCGGGCTTCCGGGCGCTCCGGGACGTGTGCGCCTCACGAGCTCAACGGCGAATTCCACAACCTCGTCCGACACCGGG
>DATGOL010000145.1:0-14919 GCA_035306065.1 Gemmatimonadales bacterium
GGACCAGCAGATGGCAGTGCAATCGCTGCCCGCACCCCGTGGTGCGATTGTGGACGCTACCGGCGAACCGCTCGTTCAGAGCAGGGAATCGCTGCGCCTCGCGATCGCGCCTCTCGAAGTTCGCGATCACGCTGAAGTTGAGCGAGGGCTGAAAACTGCCGGCGTTCCTTCCAGATTCATTTCCCGGTCGCTCGACACCACGCGTCGCTGGGTGGAACTGCCGGGCAATTATGCGCTGGACGAGGTTGGCACGCTGCTCGGCCGTGACGGCGTGCATGCCACGCCTGTAAGTGAGCGCCTGTACCCGGAGGAAGCCAGCCTCAGGCTCATAGTCGGCACTGCCCGCAATGGAGACGGACAGGCGGGAATCGAACTGGCGCTGGACAGCCTGCTAAAGGGAACACCCGGCTCCGCGCCCATGCTTCGCGATGGAAATAGGCGGAGGTTCGAGTCGCCTCGGTTCACAACCACCGCGCCACGTACGGGAAACACCGTGGTGCTCACGGTGCATAACGCCGTTCAGGAGATTGTGGAGCGCGCGCTCGAGTCGGCAATTCGCGAAACTGGTGCAACAGGCGGTGACGTTGTCGTAGTGAACCCCCATACGGGCGACGTGCTTGCCATGGCGAGCAGGCGAAATACCCGCCGAGCTACCATGGGCGCGCTGACCGAGCCTTACGAGCCGGGGTCCACGCTCAAGCCGATCATCGCCGCCCGGCTTCTGGATCTCGGCAGGGCGCGCATTGACGAGGTGATCGACACCCCCAAGGGCATGATCACGCCGCCTGGTTTCCGCCGCCCGGTACGTGACGTTCATGTGGAAGACCGGCAGTCTCTTGCCGATGTGCTTCGCTACTCCAGCAATGTGGGCATCATCAGGTTTGCCGAACGACTCACTCCTGGGGAACAGTACGAGGCACTGCGGGATGCAGGATTCGGGATGACCACCGGTGTGCCGTTTCCATCCGAGGCCTCGGGTGTGTTGCGTCATCCGAGCGAGTGGTGGGCGTCGTCCCCCGCTTCCATGGCAATGGGGTACGGCCTTTCGGTAACGCCACTGCAACTTGCCATGGCCTATGCGGCAATCGCGAATGGTGGTGAGCTTCTGGAGCCGCGTATGGTGCGGGAGATCAGAACTCCGGGCGGTGAGGTAATGTGGAAGTCCGAGCGCAGGCCGGTGCGCAGGATCATGAGCGAGGAAACCGCGCGGGTGATGCGGGGCGTGCTCGGAGGTGTGGTTGATTCGGGAACCGCGAAGGCGGCTCAACTCACGAGCTACGAGGTAGGCGGCAAGAGCGGGACTACTCGTAATGCGGCGGGCGGAAGCTATGCCGCAGGGATGTACCTTGCGTCCTTCGTGTCCATTTTCCCCGCTGCCGATCCGCAGTTCGTGGTGCTGGTAAAGATTGATAACCCGAGTGGCAAGTACTACGGCGGTGCCACCGCTGCGCCGGTTTCCAAGGTTGTGCTGGAGGCATCGCTTGCGGCGCGTGATGCAGCCCTCGATCGCCGAACGCTGGCGCGTGCGCCCTGGTCTGCACCGGACACAGATGGCGGTGATGCAGCAGTTCAGCACCAGGCAGAAGCAGGGCCTGACGCGCGGGCGGCTGGCGCCAGTGCCTCGGTGTTGGCATCCGGCACGAATGGCGGCACGCGCGCTTCTGCTGGTAGTGCATCCGGCACGAATGGCGGCATAGGGCTCTCGGGCAGTGCCGATCGTGAAGCGGCTGCGGGCATAGGGGACGGTGCCGATGACAACGAAGCGGAAGTTGCCCATTCGACAGTGGCCCGGAATGGTGAGAAGCGCATCGTCAGGCTGGCTGCGCTCGATTCGCTGCGCGACGCCTCCGAGTTGGTGAACAACTCGCCGAGGATGGTTCCGGATGTAAAGGGAGAGTCGCTTCGCGATGCAGCGCTCGCATTGCACCGGGCAGGCTTCCGCGTGCGCGTAACCAGCGACGCGCGTGGTGAGACGCAGCCGACAGCCGGCAGCATGGCAGCGCCGGGTACGGTTATTCGCCTGGGCCGCGGCCGATGAGCTCGGTGCGGCCCGTAATGCGCTTTCCGCTTTCACGCGTGGTGAGCGCGCTCGAAGAGCGGGGCCTGCTCATCGATGCAGCGGGCGACCTGCCCGAATTGGCAACCGGTATTGCCGACGACAGTCGTAAGGTGGTGCCGGGTTCGCTTTTTGTTGCCGTTCGTGGCAGCACCGCAGACGGCCATGACTTCCTGCACTCTGCATCCGTTTCTGGCGCAATCGCCGCAGTGGTGGAAAATGCCGGCCGTACCTCCCTGCCGAGCATACGGATACGTGACGGTCGCCTTGCAGCGGCGGTGGCTGCTGCTGCAGCATACGACAACCCGGCTCGCAGCCTCACGATTGCCGGCGTTACCGGAACCAACGGCAAGACGACAACGGTCGGGATTCTTAGGCACCTGCTGAGCACAGCCGGTTCGCCTGGCAGCGCGGCTTCCATTGGCACGCTCGGCGTGCTCGGTGGCGATGGAAGCCCGCTCCCCGGAGGCAGCGGACTCACCACGCCCGGGCCGGTGGAACTGCAGCGTGTACTTCGTGAGCTGGTGGACCGTGGCGTTCGGCACGTGGTGATGGAAGCGTCTTCGCATTCAATCCACCAGCGACGAATTGCAGGGCTGCAGTTCGCATGTGCCGTGTTCACCAACCTCACGCGGGATCACCTGGATTACCATGGTGACATGGAGTCTTACCTGGCTGCGAAGGCAAGCCTGGTCACGTTCCTGGCCGCGAACGGCAGCGCGGTAGTCAATGCAGACGACCCTGCATGGAACACACTGCCCGAAGCACCTCACAAGGTTACCTATGGCAGAACCAATGCTGCGGACGTCCGTGCAGAGGAGCTGAGGCTCACGCCGAGCGGTAGCAGATGGATACTGAAAGTGGCGGGTGATCGCCAGGAGGTTGCGCTGCCGCTGGTTGCGGAGTTCAACGTGGACAATGCTCTTGCGGCTGCGGCTGCGGCGTGGTCATTGGGTATGAGTCCGGCTGAGATTGCGGAGCGCCTCACGACGCTGCCGCAGGTGCCGGGCAGGCTGGAGCGGCTGGCAGAACGACCGGCGGTGTATCGGGACTATGCACATACGCCGGACGCACTGGAGCGCGCGCTGCACGCTGTGCGTGGCTTCACGCCGGGGCGCCTGATTGTGGTGTTCGGCTGCGGCGGTGATCGTGATCGCGGCAAGCGCCCCGAGATGGGGCGCATTGCGAGCGAGCTCGCGGATCTCAGTATCGTTACCAGCGACAACCCGCGCACGGAAGATCCTGAGCGCATACTCGACGACATAGAGGCAGGCATGGGAGCTACGCCGCATCTCAGGATCGAGGATCGACACGAGGCGATTGCCGCAGCCCTTCGTGAGGCGCACGCCAACGACGACCTGGTGCTGCTTGCCGGCAAGGGACATGAGACTTATCAGCTGCGGGGCGGCAAGTCATATCCCTTCGACGAGCGCGAGATCGTTCGCGATCTGCTCAACGAGGCCGAAGCGTTATGAGTTTCTGGACTCTCGACCGCGTTGCGGAAGCCCTTGGCTCGAGCGGAATGACGGAAAGCGGTGCCGCGGTCGCGCGGGGTACGGTTGGCGACGCAACTGAAATTGGCGCAGCAGGTACAGCACGCGCAATTGACGGAACCGGTGCGGTGAGAACGTCGGTCGCGGCCGGTAAGGCGCCGCCAGGGAATGTGAGCACCGACACGCGATCTCTGAAGGCAGGTGACGTGTTCGTCGCACTGCGCGGCGATCGCTTTGACGGACACGAGTTCCTGGATGCTGCAGTGAGCTCAGGTGCCGGAGCGCTTGTGGTGGACAGCGCGGAAGCCGCGTCCGTGTACAGTGTGCCGGTATTCGTGGTTGCTGACACTCTGCTCGCGCTGGCGGATCTGGCCCGATATCGCAGACGCGCGTGGGGTGGTGTGGTGGTGGCCATTGCCGGTTCCAATGGCAAGACGACCACCAAGGATCTTACCCGCGCCGCGCTCGAAGTCGGCCACCGGGTGCATGCCACGTCCGGCAACTTCAACAACCGTATCGGTGTTCCGCAAACGCTGCTGGCACTGCCGAACGATGCCACGGTAGCAGTGGTGGAGGTAGGTACGAACCTGCCAGGTGAGATCGCGATTCTGCGTGACATCTGCGAGCCGAACGTCGCGGTGATCACGTCAATCGGCGAGGAGCACCTGGAGGGGCTGAAAGACCTGGAAGGGGTTCTGCGCGAGGAGATTGAAATCGCGCGTGGCGTGCCTCTGCTTATCGCGCCCTCGGCCCACCCTGAAGTCGCTCGTGCCGCGGCTTCGCTCGCAGGCCGGATTGTGGTGGCAGGGCTGGATGAAGGTGATCTGCACGCGGACAGCTGGAGTGTAGATGCCGACGGGCGAGGAGTGCTCGTTGTGAACGGTGTGGAGGTGCGACCTGTCGTGCGTGGCAGGCACAACCTGCGAAACACGATGCTTGCGCTGGCTGTAGCTCGTGAATTCGAGATATCCATGGAGCAGGCGGCAGCCGGAATCAGCAGCATGCCACTGCCGAATATGCGTGTAAGCTGGCAAATCCATGGCAGGCTTACGCTGATCAACGATGCCTACAATGCGAATCCGCCGTCCGTTCGGGCAGCACTGGATTTGCTCGAGGGCGCGGATGGTGAGCGCCAGCGTGTGGCGGTGCTGGGCAGCATGCTCGAGCTGGGAGATGAGTCCTCGCGCCTGCATGACGAGATTGTGGGCATAGCCCTTTCCGGAAAGGCGGACGTGGTGGCCGCGGTGGGGCTGATGGCCGATGCAGCTCAGCGTGTTGCGGCCGCTGACGAACGTGTTGTAACGGCTGGCGATGTTGAAGAACTCTGGCCGCGCCTTGCGGAGCGACTGGAACCGGATGCTGTAGTGCTTCTGAAGGGATCTCGCGGGGCGCGCCTGGAGCGCCTCGTACCTCACCTTACCGCCTGGGCCGCCGAATAGTGCTCTATCACCTGCTGGTGCCGCTGGTCAAGTATTTCACTCCGCTGAACGTGTTCAACTACATCACGTTCCGGGCAGCGGGTGCAACGGTGACTGCACTGATCGTGGCGTTCGTTGCCGGGCCGGCGATCGTCAGGCGGCTGACCAGTCTTTCGGTGCACCAGGTTGTGAGGGAGGGAACGCCTGACACGCACGCGGGAAAGGGAAGCACGCCCACCATGGGTGGTTTGATAATCCTTCTGGCGATCGCAGTACCCACGCTGCTCTGGGCGCGCCTCGACAATCGCTACGTGTGGATGGCGCTGCTGGTCACGCTGTACATGGGCGGCATTGGTTTCCTGGATGACTACCTGAAGCTCAAGCAGAAGCGCGAGGGCCTGAAGAACGAGGGACTCGTTGAGCGATACAAGCTGGCGGGCCAGCTTTCGGCCGGTGTGCTGCTGGGATTCATACTCTGGCTTGTGCCTGTATCAACACTTCCCGGTGCATCCACTACGCTCCCGTTCTACAAGTACCTGTTGCTCGAGTTCGTGCCGACGTTCGCCTTCCTGTACGTGCCATGGGTTGCGTTCGTGCTCACCGCAACGAGCAATGCGGTAAATCTTACCGATGGTGTGGACGGGCTCGCTGCTGGCCTGGTGGCGGTCGCGTTCGTAACGCTGTCCGTGTTTGCATACCTTATCGGGCGAGTGGATGCGAGTGCATACCTTGGCATCTTCTATCTCCGGAACGCCGCAGAGCTTACGGTATTCTGCGCAACGGTGGTCGGAGCCTGCATAGGCTTCCTGTGGTTCAATACTTATCCGGCCCAGGTATTCATGGGTGATACCGGTTCACTCGCGCTAGGCGGGGCGCTTGGGGTGGTAGCGCTGCTGCTGAAGAGCGAGTTTCTGCTCCTCTTCGTAGGCGGAATATTCGTTGCGGAAACCGTTTCGGTGATTCTCCAGCGCACGGTGTTCAAGTACCGGCGCAGGAAGTACGGCCTGGAGTACGCGCAAAGGAATCGTGTGTTTTTGCGAGCGCCACTGCATCACCACTTCGAGCTCAAGGGCTGGTCCGAAGCGCAGGTATCTACCCGATTCTGGATTCTCGGCATACTCTGCTCGCTTCTCGCCCTGAGCACCCTCAAGATTCGATGACGCAGCACCAGTTGGGTTCAATTGCGCCGGGCAGGCTGTCACCCAGGTCGGGTGAAGTGGCGGTCATTGGACTGGGAAGGAGTGGTGTTCCGGTTGCGAGGCTCCTTGCGAGCGCGGGCAACCGCGTGTACGCGTCGGACTCGAGTACCGGCGACCACCTTGAAGCAGCCGCAGCGGCGCTCCGGGCCGATGGGATCGACACGGACATCGGGGTTCACAACCTGGAGCGAGTTGCGAACGCTGCGGTGCTTGTAACGAGCCCCGGAATACCGCCTCACGCGGCTCCGCTCCGCGTGGCGGGTGAATCCGGCGTGCCCATACTCGGCGAGCTGGACATAGCGCTACGCGCAATGCCCGCCACTCGCGTTATCGCGGTCACAGGCACCAACGGCAAGACAACCACCACCGCACTTGTGGGAAGGCTTTTGCGGTCGCTCGGCAGGGACGCGGTGGAAGGCGGGAACATTGGTACTCCACTGTCTCAGTACGCACTGGAGAGCCGGCACCCCCAGTGGGTAGCGCTGGAGCTTTCGTCATTCCAGTTGAGGCACGTGCCTTCGCTACAGCCCACTGCAGGAGTTGTGACGAACCTGGCTTCGGACCACCTGGACTGGTACGAATCCGTGGACGAGTACTGGGCGGACAAGGCACTCATCTTCGAGAGCGATTCAACTGGTTCATGCTGGGTGCTCAACGGGGATGACGCCGCCGTGCTATCGCTGCACGAGCGCCTGCCGGAACAGCACGAGTCTCGCCGCGCGCTTCGAGGCGCCACACGCCGATTTTCTCTCGTGGATTCTTCCGCCGATGCCTGCTTCGACAGACAATCCGGCTACCTGAAGCTCTTCGGTGAACCACTGCTGCAACGTGAGCAGTTCCCGCTGCTTGGTGATCACAATGTTGCGAACGCGCTTGCCGCTGCGTTGGCAGTGGCATGTGCCCACCCGAACCACGCAACCGCGGAGGCTCGCGAGATCATTGCAGAGTCATTGCGGAACGCAGGGGCACTGCCGCATCGCATGGAGCCGGTAGGAGATTACGACGGCGTGCTCTGGATCAACGACAGCAAGGCGACGAACGTGTCGTCCACGCTGGTGGCGCTGGACGGCATGACACGTCCATACATCCTGCTCCTCGGCGGCCGGCACAAGGGTGAGTCCTATGCGTCGCTCGCAGAGCCGTTCGTGAGGCACGGGCGTGTAGTACTTGCGTATGGTGAGGCTGCACCGACAGTTCAGCGGGACCTTGGCGGACTGCTGCCGGTGGAACGCATCGACGGTGACTTCGACGCTGTGATGGAGCGCGCACGTGAACTCGCTCGCCCGGGTGACGCAGTGCTGCTCAGCCCCGCCTGCTCCAGCTATGACATGTTCAGGAACTACGAGGAGCGCGGTGCGGCCTTCCGGCTCGCCGCTGCTCGAGCGTCATGAGTACTGCTGCAATCGAGCATGTTCGCGAGCGCTGGCGCATGGGTACGTCTGCGCGTGCCATGGTGGTGCTGGTGGCAACGCTGCTGGCGATTGGACTAGGGGTGCTGTACAGCGCTTCTGCCATGACAGCGCTGCAGGAAGGGAGGTCCAGCGCGTTCTACCTGTTTCGCCAGATGACCGGTTTGGCAGTTGGCACGGTTGCCTTCGCGATCGCGGCAAAGATGGACGCTGATCGGTATTACAAGTGGGCCTGGCCGATGATGGCGGCCTCCATCCTCATGATGCTGCTGACGGTACTTCCGTTCACCGAGGCAATCGCGCCACCAATCAACGGTTCGAGGCGATTCCTGTGGGGCGGTTCCGTGCAGCCATCAGAGTTCGCAAAGCTTGCGGTAGTAACGTGGACCGCAATGCTAGTGGTCAAAAAGGGTGATCGGCTCAGGAGACTGACCAAGGGTCTGCTGCCGTTCCTCGTTGTGATTGGATTGCTGGCGCTAATCGCACTGCTCGAGCCAGACCTCTCTGCCGCCATGATGTTCTTGCTGGTTATGGGGGTAGTGCTGTTTGCAGGTGGTGCGCGAATCGGTCACTTCGTGCTGCTCAGCATTCTGCTCGTGCCTGTAGCGTGGGGGCAGGTGGAAAAATTGTCCTACGCACTCATGCGTCTCACCACGTTTTTCGACCCGACATTCGTGGCCGATGCCAGTCGCTACCAGTTGAAACAGTCCCTGATCGCGGTAGGGTCTGGCGGGGCGTTCGGCGTAGGATTCGGCCAGGGCCTTCAGCAGCTTGGCTTTCTGCCGTTCCAGTTGAATGACTTCGTTGCAAGCACCGTGGGAGAAGAGTTCGGATTCCTCGGCATTACCTTCCTCACGCTTGCGTTCGTCGCATACGGCTACCTGGGCTTCCGCATTGCGCGTCAGGCACGCTCGCCGTTCCTCTCCCTGGTGGCGGTTGGACTGACGTTCACCACCGTTCTTACGGCGTTCCTCCACATCGGCGTGGTAATCGGGTTGCTGCCAACAACCGGGCTCACGCTTCCGTTCGTGTCATACGGCAGGTCGAACCTTGTGCTGTCGCTGCTCACAACGGGGATTCTCGTGAATATCGGCAGCTATCGGGAGAAGGTGATCGGGGAGCATGCAACCGATCCGTCGCTGTCACCAGTACATTCGGCCTGACGAGTGAGGATCTTCTTCACCGGGGGCGGCACTGGGGGACATCTGTACCCTGCGCTTGCCATCGCGCGCGCGGCGGTGAAGCTGGACGGGAGCGTGCGCCCGTACTTCATTGGCGCTCAGCGCGGAATCGAGCGGGAAATTCTGCCGAAGTCGGAATTCGAGCACGTGCTGCTGGACCTGCATCCGCTCTACCGGTCGCGTCCCTGGGAGAACTGGAAAACTGCTCGCGGATTCCTGCGCGCCTGGCGAGAGATCGATCGGATCGCCCGGCAGGAACGGCCGGCGGCACTGGTGGGCACCGGTGGGTACGCAGCCGGCGCAGCGCTGGCATGGGCCGCGATGAAACGGGTCCCAATCGGTATCCAGGAACAAAACAGCTTTCCCGGGCTCACCGTTCGCTACTTCTCGGCATTCGCTCGCGAGGTATGGCTCGGATTTCCGGAGGCCTCGGGCCTTCTTCGCCTCAGGAGCACCGGGAGCGCAGTGGACACCGGCAACCCCATCGCGCCGCCGCCCGATCCCCGGCCGGTACGTGAGGCTGCGCGCCTGTCGTGGAACCTGCCGCACGACGACGGCGCGGTACTGCTCGTTACCGGCGGCAGCCAGGGCTCACGCGCACTCAACGACGCGATGGCGGAATGGATTCGCGCGGGCATCCCGGGGAGCCTGTCCGTTATCTGGGCAACGGGACGCGCGAACTTCGATGCCTATCGCGACTTCGAGTCACCGCGGGTGCGGGTTCGAGCATACCTGGATCCCATGGCGAACGCGTACGCCGCGGCCGACCTGGCCCTTACCCGCGCCGGAGCCATGACCACCGCAGAGTTGTCTGCCTGGGGTATTCCGATGGTGCTGGTGCCGCTTCCAACGGCGGCGGCGGACCACCAGACCGCCAATGCCGTAGCTTTGCAGGCGGCCGGTGCTGCGATTCACCTGCCGCAGTCCCAGCTCGGCGTGCAGAGCCTGCGGGAGACGATCGAGCCGCTGGTGCTGAATCGAAGTCGGTTCCGCGAGCTTGCCGCGGGTGCGCTGAAACGCGCCCGTCCAGACGCGGCGGCGCAGATTGCGAAACGCCTGCTGGATATGGCGGCCTCCGGCTGAGCTCTCCGCGGGGCGAAAGGGCCGCCGGAACGTGGGGTCGCAGTTCGCACATAGCCAGCGAACGCTATTCTGAAAGCGCCAGTGATCGCTGACCGGGCCCGACGGTAACTTGAGCCCCGCCCCAATACTCCCCATATTCCTCGCGCTCATGCCTCTCCTCGATACCGCCGATCCTCGGCCCGTTCACTTCGTCGGCGTCGCGGGCGCGGGGATGAGCGGCCTTGCCGAGCTGTTCGTGCGCCGAGGCGTTGGAGTTACCGGCTGCGATGCCAATCTCGGCGAAGCCGGTGACCTCCGGCGCCTGGGTATCGAGCTGCGGGAAGGTCACGACCCCGCGCACGTGACTGATGCCCGCGCAGTGGTGGTTACGTCTGCAGTGTCTGCGGATCACCCGGAGCTTCGGCGCGCACGCGAGCTCGGAATACCAGTCGTAAGGCGGGCCGAGGCGCTCGGTGAAGCAGTGGCTGGCGGGCGGGTGGTGGCAGTTGCCGGTACGCACGGGAAGACGACCACCACCACCATGACCACAGAGGCGCTCGAGGCAGCCGGCCTGTCTCCAACTGGCATCACGGGCGGAAGGGTGAGTGCATGGAATGGCAACCTGCGCTATGGCGGCAACTCGCTGTTCGTGGTGGAGGCCGACGAGTACGATCGTTCCTTCCTTGCGCTCACACCAACGGTTGCGGTGGTCACGAGCGTTGAGGCAGACCATCTGGATATTTACCGGGACTTTGCGGATATCGTCGATACCTTCCAGCAGTTCCTGCGGCCGGCGCAGGTGGTAGTGCGCTGCTTTGATGACGAGGGGGCGCGCTCCCTGATGCTGCCCCCCGATGCGGACTCCATAGCCTACGGGGTGACCGAGCCTCACGCGAAGCTGGCCGAGGGCGTGTCTCGCCTTGTTGCGCGGGCGGTTCACAACACTGAAGAGGGAAGCCATTTCGAAGCGTGGATGAACGGCTCGCACCTGGTGGATGTGCAACTCCGGGTGCACGGGCTGCACAACGTTCGAAATGCACTGGCGGCACTTGCGAGCGGTATTTCGCTGGGAGCGCCGGCGGCGGGCCTGGCTGCAGGCCTTGCGCGATTCGCGGGGGTGCAGCGTCGGTTTCAGCGTGTGGGGGCTGCTGGCGGCATTATCATCATTGACGACTATGCGCATCACCCAACGGAGATTCGCGCAACGCTTGCCGCTGCACGCGCGGCATTTCCGGGCAGGAGGATAATCGCTGCGTTCCAGCCGCACCTGTATTCACGGACCCGTGATTTTGCGAGCGAGTTCGGGATCGAGCTCGCCGCCGCAGACGTGCTGCTTCTTGCCGACATCTATCCTGCGCGTGAGAAGCCCATCGAGGGCGTGGATTCCGGACTTATAGCGCGGTCTGCTCGTGGGGCAGGCAGGGATCCGTACTGGATGGGATCGCGGGGGCTGCTGGCGGATGCGCTCGCGGGCGTAGTGCACGAGGGGGATGTGGTGCTCACGATGGGAGCAGGGGACATAACCCGCACCGGAGGCGAGCTCTTACAGCGCCTCACGGGTGAATCGTGAGCGCCGCCAGCGACGAAAAGCGGCGCCGGTGGCGTAACCGCATGCTCGGCTTCGCAGTGCTGGCGCTGGGCGCCGTGCTCCTTGGCTCACCCTGGTGGCTGCCTCGCGTGCTCTCCGAACTCGCGTACTTCCGCGTGAGAACCGTGGAGGTCGAGGGGCTGGAATACGCATCCACGGTAGACCTGGTGGAAACGCTGGGCATAGATACCACGAGCAGCGTGTGGGACGATCCCGACCCCCTCGTGAGGCGACTGGAGGCGCATCCGCAGGTGCGGGCCGCTCGAGTGGGACGCCGATTGCCCGGTACACTTCTGCTCCGTATTACCGAGGAACTGCCGGTCGCGCTGGTTGTCGGCGGCACGGGGCTGGAGGCTGTTGACGAACAGGGAGTCGTGCTACCTCTCGATCCCAGCCGTATTCCGGCAGACCTTCCCATAATAGCCGCAGCTGATTCACTGCTGCTCGAGCAGCTGGCGAGCGTACGAAGGGAGAACCCGACTATGTTCAGGCAGATCAGCGACGTTCGCCGTACCGCTGAACATGAGTTGCTCGTACAATTCGCGTCGGTGCGGCTACGCACCAATGTTGAGAGCATTACCGCCCAACGGCTCGCCGATGCGCTGATAGTGAAGGAGGACCTTCTGCAGCGCGGCAGGCAGCCGCTGGAACTGGACCTCCGATTCCGTCACCAGATCATCGCCAGGATGCCATGAACGTCGATCGCCTTGTCGCCGGGCTGGATGTAGGCTCCGCAAAGACCACCGCGATGATTGCGGAGGTAGTTGGGGACCTGCCGAAGCAGCTCTCACTCCGGATTCTCGGAGTCGGGCAGGTGCGAACCACCGGGCTTCGCCGCGGTGTAGTTGCCGATATCGAGGAGACGACGCGCGCAATTCGGCAAGCGCTGGCCGATGCCGAACGAATGGCGGGTGCCAAGGTGGATGGCCTGTACGTCGGCATCGCCGGCGAGCATGTGAGTGCCATGACGAGCCAGGGCATCGTGGCAGTGAATGGCGACGAGATCACCCGTGCGGATATCGACCGCGCTCACGAAGTTGCCCGCGCGCAGACCATTCCGCCGGACAGGGAACTGTTGCACGCCATTCCGCAGGAGTACGCCGTAGACAAGACGCGCGGCGTGCGGGACCCGATAGGCATGGTCGGTATGCGTCTCGAGACGGAGATGTATCTCGTGACCATTGGCAGCGCGCCCGCCATGAACCTGCGAAAGGCGGTGGAGAAGGCCGGCTACAAGGTGCGCGAGCTCGTACTGGAACCTCTCGCCAGCGCACTCGCGGTGCTGAGCGAAGACGAAAAGGAGCTCGGAGTCGCGCTGGTGGAGATGGGCGCTGCCACTACGGACCTGGCCGTCTTTCACGAAGGCAAGATTCGTCACCTTGCCACGCTGGGCTATGGCGGCAGCCAGGTGACTGGCGACATAGTACAGGGGCTGGGCGTCACACAGGCCGACGCCGAGCGCCTCAAGGAGCGCTACGGTGCGGCGTACGAGCCGCTGGTGCCACCGGGCGAGGCAGTGCTGCTGCCAGGAACCCCTGCGCAAGGCGAACGCCACGTTCCTCGCGAACTGCTTGCGCACATCATCCACCAGCGTATGGACGAAATCCTTACGCTGGGGCAGCGGGAGATGGATCGGTCGGGATACAGCGGCCGTTTGAGCGCGGGTGTCGTGCTCACGGGCGGTGCAGCAATGATGGACGGAATTCGAGACCTGGCAGCGGAGGTGTTCGGCGCCGGAGTGCGGGTCGGGATTCCATCCGAGAGCGTGGGTGGTCTTCGTGAGGCAGTGGACTCGCCGCGGTTCGCGACCGTTGTGGGGCTCGCCCAGTACGGGGCGCACCGCCTCACGCTTGGCGGGGCGTCCACTTCGGCCAGGCGCATGAACATCCAGGCTCCGGGTATGGACAAGCTGGCGCATCGCGTGAAAACCTGGTTGCAGGATTTCTTCTGAGCTTGTTCGGTTCCCGGTGTGGCCTCGCCGCACGACGTGAACCACGTCACATTGCGACCCGAAAAGTTCGGCAGCACAATAGTGCAGTCGGAATCTGCGAATCTGTAAAGGATCTTGAGGGGAGGCGTCACAAGACTGCTTGCAGCAGGCCGTTGTGGAAAACTTCTCAACACCCGAAGTTGAAAACTTCGTGTGCCTGGATCGTCGAAAAGACGTGGCTGTTCCTGCACTTTCGCTTATATTGGCACTGCCGCCGGTATGGACCGCGATAAAAATGTCCACATTACCGGAGTCGTTGCCGGATCGTCCCGCCGCGAATGTTGTTAGCCCGTCGAGCCAGATAGCTGTAGGTTCTTTCTCCGGCTGGTCAACGCTCGTGCCATCCAGAGCCGTGGAGTATTGCGCCCTATGATATTCGAGTTCGAGGAGAACGCGTCCCAGAACGCCCGCATGAAGGTTGTGGGTGTGGGTGGTGGCGGCGGCAACGCCGTAAACCGGATGATCGAAGAGCAGCTGGAGGGGGTTGAGTTCATCTCGGTCAACACGGACGCTCAGGCATTGCTTGCCTCGAAGTCGGACGTGAAGATCCAGATCGGCAAGAAGCTCACACGCGGGCTTGGCGCTGGTGCGCGGCCGGAGATCGGCAGGCAGGCGATCGAAGAGAACCGGGATGAAGTGGGCCGAGTGCTCCAGGACGCTGACCTTGTATTCATCACGTGCGGCATGGGTGGAGGTACGGGCACCGGCGCTGCTCCGGTGGTCGCCGAGCTGGCGCGGGAAGCCGGTGCGCTCACGGTGGGCATTACCACGCGTCCCTTCCTGTTCGAAGGCCGCAAGCGCATGCGACAGGCAGAAGCCGGCATCGCCGAAATGAGCAAGCACGTGGACACGATGATCGTGGTTCCGAACGAGCGCCTGCTCGCCGTGGTCGGCAAGGGAATCCCCTTCCAGGATGCACTCAAGAAGGCAGACGAGGTTCTCCTGCACGCTACCCAGGGCATCTCCTCGCTCATCAGCATCACCGGTATCGTGAACGTGGACTTTGCTGACGTTCGCACGGTGATGGAGAACGGCGGCTCGGCACTCATGGGTACGGGTGTCGGACGCGGCGAGAACCGCTCCGTGGAGGCGGCCCAGCAGGCCATCTCCAGCCCGCTTCTGGACAATGTGTCCGTTGCCGGCGCGCTCGGCGTGCTCGTAAACATCACGGGCGGCCTGGACCTCACCCTCGGCGAGGTGCACCAGATCAACGAGATCATCCACGACGCCGTGGGCGACGACGCGGAGATCATCTTCGGTGCGGTGCACGAGCCGGCCATGCAGGGCGAAATTCGGGTTACGGTCATCGCCACGGGCTTCGACCGGAACCTTCTGAACGGTGCCCCGGCCGGGCTTTCCACGAGGCTCACTACGCATGGCTCGACACCGGTTTATGCTTCGGCAGACAGGAAGCAGGCTGGCACCATAAGCGCAAGCGAGGGTAGCACTGGTCCGGGCGCTCCGGTAATTCCGTTTCCCGGATCGCGTCAGCCTCGTCATACACCTGCGCGGCCGACATTCGG
>DATGOL010000146.1:0-4435 GCA_035306065.1 Gemmatimonadales bacterium
AAACTTCCGGCCGTTGCACTGCTCGCCCTGGTTCTTGCGCTGACACCGGCAAACAGTGCCGCCGCGCAGGCGTCTTCAGTTCTGGACACGGTCCCGCTTCTCGAAAGGGCGGCCATGCTGGCGGAAGGGGAGTTGAGCGGAGAACGCGCGCTCGAGACGGTTGCGTTCGTGGAGCAGCGCTGGCGCCTGCCTGGAAACTCGGGGTTCAATGAGAGTCTGGACCATGTGGTGGAGCGGCTCGAATCGGCGGGGTTCGTTCCGGAGTCCGCGTCTGCCGACGCGCGGCTCACCTATCGAGTGGAACGTCGCCCCATGCAGCAGTTCGCATGGGAGCCGGTGGACGCGACCCTCACGATCGTGGGGGCGGACAGTGCACTGCTGAGGTTCGAATCGAACCGCAACATGCTCGCGATCAACTCGTTCTCCACCCCTGCCGGCGGCGTGGAGGGCGAACTGGTTGACGGCGGCGACGGTTCGCCTGCTGCACTGGATGCCGCGAACGTGCGCGGCAAGGTGGTGTTCGCACGCGCGCCCGTGTCGCGCCTGTACCAGGCGGCCGTGGTGGAGCGCGGCGCACTTGGAGTTCTCGCCTACTCGTTGCCGGACTACCTGCAGCCGCAGGTGCATGTCACCTCGATCCAGTTCGGCCGCATTCCGCAGGACACCGTGCGTCGCGGCTGGGCGATGCTGCTCTCGCATGCCGCACGAGCGGAGCTGGAACGTGCCCTTGCCGCCGGCCCCGTGCGCGTGCGTGCCAGGGCCGAGTCGCGACTGTACGAGTCCGAGGAGCGAATGGTGGTGGCGGACGTGCGCGGCCGCACGCTGCCTCACGAGCGATTCGTGTTCAGCGCGCACGTTCAGGAGCCCGGCGCGAACGACAACGCGTCAGGAGTGGGAGCGCAGACGGAGATGGCGCGTGCCCTGGCGGCGCTCGTGCAGCGCGGGGACTGGTCGCCCGAGCGGACCATCACTTTCCTGTGGGGCAACGAGATCGCCGGAACGCGCGACTACCTGGCGGACGACAGCGTCCGCACCAGCGGCGTGCGCTGGGGCATGAGCCTGGACATGGTGGGCGAGAACACCGCGATAACCGGAGGAACGTTCCTCATCGAGAAGATGCCGGACCCGTCCGCCATCTGGACGCGCGGCGAGGATCGGCACAGCGAGTGGGGCGGCCGTCCGATCGGCAAGGACGAGCTCATGCCTCACTTTCTCAACGACTTCGTGCTCGCCCGCTGCCGCGACCGCGCGAGCCGCACGAACTGGGTGGTGAACTCGAACCCGTTCGAGGGCGGCAGCGACCACACGCCCTTCCTCCGCGCGAATATCCCCGCGGTGCTCTTCTGGCACTTCACCGACGTCTTCTACCACACCGACAACGATCGCCTGGACAAGGTTTCGCCCGAGACGCTGGAGAACGTGGCCAGCTGCGCCCTCACGAGTGCGCTCGCCCTGACGAGCGGCGACGGGGAGACCGCTCGCGCCATCGCGACGGAACTTGCCGAAGCTGCCGAGGCCAGGATCGCGGCGGAGCGCGAGCTGGGAATGCGCGCGATAGCGAACGGTGAGGACGCGGCGCTGCAGCGCGACATCATCAGCACGTGGGCCAGGTGGTATCGCGATGCACTTGCAACAGTGGCGGAGGTGGAGGTCGGCGGCAGCTCGGCCGCGACACGTTCCTACCTGCTTCGGCTGGACGTGAGGATCGCGGCCGCGGAGGAGGCGGCGCTGGAGGAGCTGGGGTGAGGAGGTGCGTGCTGCGGCGGCGCATTGCCTGGTTGGAGCACGGGCCCGGTGCTCGGCCGTTGCCGGTCTGTCTTGCCGCGCCTGTCCTGACTGTCATCCCGCACGAGCGAAGCGAGTGTCGGGATCTGCTTTCGCGGAGTAGTGGCCGGCCTCGGTGCAGGGCGAGCGGATCCCGACGCTTCGCACGGGATGACACTCGCGGAGCTTCGTCTGGGAACGGAGCCAATGAAACAAGCCTCACGCGGAGAACGCGGAGGGCGCGGAGAGAAGCCTGGCGCGTGGTACTCCGCGCTTCGCACAGTTCTCCGCGTCCCTCCGCGTTCTCCGGTGCGTCAGGCTAAGCCTGATCTCTCTTGTAAGCTGAAAGGTGCTTGCCATGTGAAATGCCTGTGAAACATGTAGCTGAGCAGGCGGCGGTTTCGGGTAACCGGATCGTCGGAGCCCTGCGAGGCGCACGCTGTGAGCCGTAGCGAAAGCGAACCCGATATCGGCCTCGAAACGCAACGATGAGAGCGGCCAACCTTCCGGAGAAGGTGAAGCCAGCACGGATGATGAAGCCACAGGCATGTGCAGTCGTTCGGCTCTCCGGGGTGGTTGGGGACAGCGCGCAGCGAGAGAGAGATCGAGGAACCTGAGAGGTCCGACGTGCTGGGGTCGTGCCCCGAAGTGAAGTTGGGAATCCATAACCGACGGAACTGCACGGTCGGAAGTCGGATGGGGACGTAGTAGCCGGGAAGCGGCGTAACGGCCGTGGAGCGAAGGTCCCCTGCCGTCAGGATGCGGAGTCAGATACGTGGAGAGCCGATTGCACAAGGATGCTACTACGGGCGACGAGCAGGAGCTTCCCGAGGCCTTCAGGGTCAACCGGAAGAGCCTGCCCGGGAAAGTCTTCACGCTGAGACAGAAGCTTTATCTGAAGGCGAAGCGGGAACCGGGTTTCAGGTTTTACAGTTTATACGGCCTGATTTACCGGCAAGACGTACTCGAGGCAGCCTGGGCACTGGTGGCTCGTAACGAGGGCTCACCGGGGGTGGATGGTGTAACGATCGAAGAGATCGAAGCCACGTCAGGCGGACGGGAGGAGCTGCTGGCTGCACTGCACAGCGAACTCCGGACGAAGAGCTACAAGCCTCGAGCGGTGCGTCGGGTGTACATCCCGAAGCCGGACGGAAGTCGGAGGCCGCTAGGCATACCTACGGTCCGAGACCGTGTGGTTCAGACGGCGGCGCTGCTGATACTGGAGCCGATCTTTGAGGCTGATTTCAGGGATTGCTCTTATGGCTACCGTCCGGGGCGCTCTGCTCACGATGCACTTGAGCAGATCAACCGCAATCTGCGGCGGGGGTACACGGCGATCTATGATGCGGATCTGCGAGGCTACTTCGACACGATCCCGCACGACAGGTTGATGAAGTGCGTCGAGCGGCGGGTGACGGACCGGTCGGTCCTGCGCCTGATCCGTCAGTGGCTGAAGGTGCCAGTGGTGGAGCGTGGCGAAGACGGCCGGCCGAAGGTGAGCCGGCCGGAGAGTGGAACGCCGCAGGGAGGGGTAATCTCTCCTCTGCTGGCGAACCTTTACCTCCACTGGTTTGATGTGCGTTTCTTCCGGGACGGTCCGGGTCAGTGGGCTGGTGCCCATCTGATTCGGTATGCCGACGACTTCGTGATCATGGCGCGGTATGTCGGTGAAGGAATCACCAACTGGGTGGAAGGCACGGTGGAGGGGTGGCTTGGCCTGACGATCAGCCGCAGCAAGACGCGGGTGGTCGTGCTGGCGCCGGAAAGCGATGAGGGGCTGGATTTCCTCGGGTATACTTTTCGGTACGAATGGGGTCATACTGACCGGAAGCGTCGCTTTCTCACCGCTTCACCATCGTCGAAAGCCATCGCGTCTCGCAGGGCAGCACTGCGGAAGATCACCGGTCCGGAGATGTGCTTCGTGCCGGTGACAGAACTGGTGGCGAGTGTGAACCAACAGCTGCGAGGCTGGGGGAACTACTTCAGCTTCGGCTTTCCGCGATGGGCGTACCGATCGGTCAACTGGTATGCCGTCAATCGCCTGACCGTGCACCTGAATCGTCGGAGCCAACGAGCCTGCCGACCACCGGCAGGTATGAGCTACTACCAGTTTCTGACCCGCAGGATGGGTCTGCGCCTGCTGTAGCTTGCGCCCAACTCCTCCGCGATAGCCCACCCGATGAACCTGACGGGAAAGCCGGATGCGGTAAATCTGCATGTCCGGTTTAACGAGGGGGACCAGAGCTACAACTCTGGTCCCTACTCTACCGTGAGATTTTTTTTTGACTGGTCCTGTCTGCATACGACGCCGCAGCCGCCACACCCGAGCCCACACCAGGGCCGAGCGCCGAGCCCCGGCTAGGCAGTCGCCTCTTCCCTGGTCCCTTTTCCCTCTTCCCTGCCGTAAGGCTTTCCCTCACAAACATTCCCTATAGCCCCCGACGGATGACCTTGCCGGCCGGGGGCATTATTCGATCACGAAACATCACCTGCGCATGAGAAATCACGCGCGACACCGCCCCGGCAGGGGCAACGCACTCGAGGATCGAACGATGACGTCCGCATATCGCCACCAGATCAACCCCCTTGCCCGTGCGCTCGCCGCTGCCGGCGCCCTCGGGCTGCTCCTCGGCGTTCAGGCCTGCAAGCCCGCGGACGCCGCAATCCCTGG
>DATGOL010000147.1:0-4305 GCA_035306065.1 Gemmatimonadales bacterium
GCCAAGCCGCCGGCGAATCTCAATTGGGATGGTGGCGCAACGAGCTTCAACCTGCCAGGTACGTTTTCAGCAGGTTCCGAGGTGCTTTTCGCGGTAAGGATCAACGGCGGTGAGTATTTCTACTCGGGATCGCTGGCGAGCCGGAACCCGGCTGGAGCGGACCAGTTCAACCTGTTCGGCACGAACAGCACGGTTTACCTGGACGACAGGACGACCCCGTTGGCGAACACCCCGCCCGGCGAGGAATGGACCGTATTCGGGGTTGAGGACAGGCAGGTGGGTGGCCCCCCCGACCCGCTGGGAGACGCCGACTACAATGACCTGGTATTCGCGGTGAATACTACCGTCTCTCCGGAACCGGCCACGATGCTGCTTCTTGGCACGGGGTTGGCGGGAATAGCAGGAGCGGCGCGTCGCAGGCGGACGCGGAAGGAGTAGTTCTCCGAGCCAGATTGCATTCAAGGCACGGAGACAGGCTGGGGGTCTGCTGTCACAGGAAGAGTGCGAAGAAGCCGAGGATTTATTCACGGTGGATTCAGCTCTGGCCTGGGCGGCGGGCCCTCAGTCGTTTACCGCCGGTGATGCCAGCCGCCGAATAGTTGCGCACGTTGCTGCTTGGGCTACACTTGGATTAAGCGCCGCACGACCATACCCGAGCAGCCACACCTTGACCCAGCAACTACCGCCAGCGTCCGGCACTGACGATGGGCCCATATGGTCCCCATCGCGCGAGCGCGTGGAGTCATCACGTCTCTTCGAGTTTCTCGAGTTCGCAGCTGAGAACGGCGCCCCGTCCGGGATAGGCGCGGGTGAGTCCGCCCTGGACGCCTACCAGAGGCTTCGCCACTGGTCCGTGCGCGACCCGGCTGCGTTCTGGTCGCTCGTGTGGCAGCGATTCGGGGTGGTGGCGAGCACTCTGGACGACGGCAGCCAGTGGGAGACGGTGGCCGAGGGGATCGATCGCATGGTTCCGCCCGTCGAGGAGGGTGGACCGAAGTGGTTCCGGGGCGCCCGCCTCAACTTCGCGGAAAATCTGCTGAAGCGGCAGGACGACGCACCGGCACTGATAAGCTGGGACGAGCGGGGGCGTCGCGATGCCCTGACGTTCGCTGAACTCTCCCTGCGCGTGGAAGACTTTGCCCGCGCCCTCTCGGCCGCAGGCATCGTTGCCGGCGACCGCGTTGCCGGATTCATGCCCAATATTCCGGAAACCATCATCGCGATGCTCGCCGCCGCACGAATCGGAGCGGTATGGTCGTCATGCTCACCTGACTTCGGCGTGCAGGGGGTGCTCGATCGCTTCGGCCAGATCGAGCCACGCGTACTCGTGTGCGCTGACGGCTATCGCTACGGAGGCAGGGAGCACGACTGCCTCACGCGCGTTCGCGAGATCGCTGCGGCGATCACGTCAGTCGAGCATGTGGTCGTGGTGCCCCTCCTGTTCGAGAGACCCGAGCTGCAGCTTTCGGATGCACGAGGCCCGTCTGCTCACCTCACGCCGCAGGACATACGCGGTGGAAAGTGGTGGCATGAGTTCGTCCACGCGGCATTACGCGAGGAAGTGCCTCCGTTTCAGCGCCTGCCGTTCAGCCACCCGCTTTACATCATGTACAGCTCGGGCACCACGGGATTGCCCAAGTGTATGGTGCACAGCGCCGGTGGTACGCTCCTGCAGCACCTGAAGGAGCACGCTCTGCACACGGACATCGGTGACAGCGATCGCGTGTTCTACTTCACAACCTGCGGCTGGATGATGTGGAACTGGCTGGCGAGCTCACTCGCACTCGGCGCAACCGTGGTGCTGTACGACGGAGCTCCGCTTCCGCGGGGCAACCCGGCCGTTCTGTGGGACATGGTTCAGCAGGAGCGAGTGACGGTATTCGGCACCAGCGCAAAATACGTGGCGCTCGCCGAGAAACAGGGCGTTCGACCTGCAGCCACGCATGACCTGTCTTCGATGCGAACCATCCTGAGTACCGGGAGCCCGCTCGCGGAGCACTCGTACGACTACGTGTATCGTGATGTGCACCAGGACGTGTGCCTGGCGAGCATCAGCGGGGGAACGGACCTGATCTCGTGCTTTGCCCTGGGCAATCCGCTGGCACCCGTGTGGCGCGGTGAGCTGCAGACGATCGGGCTTGGCATGGCCGTGGAGGTTTTCGACGACAATGCGATGCCGGTAATTGGCGAACCCGGCGAACTGGTGTGCACCAGGCCATTCCCCAGCATGCCGGTGTGCTTCTGGAACGACCCCCGGGGACAGGCGTATCGCGATGCGTATTTCGAGCAGATTCCCGGCGTGTGGCGGCATGGCGACTGGGCCGAAGTAACCACCCGCGGGGGTCTGGTGATCTACGGGCGCAGCGATGCAACCCTGAACCCGGGCGGTGTACGAATTGGGACGGCCGAGATCTACCGGGAGGTGGAGCAGCTGAACGAGGTGGTGGAGAGCCTGGTAGTGGGGCAGGACGTGGAGGCGGATGGGTCGCGCGACGTACGGGTGGTGCTTTTCGTGAAGCTGGCGGACGGTGTACAACTGGACAATGTGCTCCGGGAACGCATCCGAAAGCAGGTGCGCGCGCACGCCAGCCCGCACCACGTGCCGAAGGTGATTCTGCAGGTTTCGGACATTCCCCGAACCATCAGCGGCAAGATCACTGAGCTGGCGGTACGTGAGGTGATTCACGGCCGGCCCGTGAGAAATCGCGATGCGCTGGCCAATCCGGAGGCGCTGGAGTATTTCCGCAACCGTCCCGAGCTGCAGGCGTAGGGGGCAGTTGCGGTAGCCGGCGTTTCTGCGATGTATATTGAAATGGATGCGCTGTGGCGAGGCAGTTGCGGCGGTTCTGCTGCTGGCGGAATGCTCTGCGACTGGCCCGGCGTGACAGCGGTAGCGATCGGTTCGCTGCCGTGTGGCTGTACGGGGCCGTAACCGGGAGGCGAGATGACAGGAATCCAGATGCCATCGGGCGCCGGGCTCACAACGACCCGAGCACCATTCATCGAGCAGGCGCAGCAGGACGGCAAGCTGTACATCCACCAGCCGTACGAGCTGTACTCCGAGGAAAACCACGAAGCCTGGCGCAGGCTTTACGCGAGAATGGTGGACCGGTGGGGCCGCTATGCGAACGAGCGGTTCATGCAGGGGATAGACACGCTCTGCCTGAATCCGGATCGAGTGCCGCGGCTGGAAGAGATCAACCGGTTCATGGCGCCCCTCACCGGCTTTCGCGCAAAGGCCGTGAGCGGATATGTGCCCGCGTATCTCTTCTTTGACTCGCTGCGTAATCGCGAGTTTCCAACCACGATCACCGTACGTGCGCTGGATTCGCTGGATTACCTGCCCGAGCCGGACATCTTCCACGATGTGGCCGGGCACGTTCCGATGCACACAGACCCGGCCTTTGCCGACTCGCTGGTGCGATTCGGTGAGGCCGCGCGTACTGCCGCGCAGATCGTCTCCGAGATACCTGACGAGCAGGAGAAGGTTCGACGCGTCACGAGCATCTTCAAGGCGATGGCGCGCTTTTTCTGGTTCACCGTGGAATTCGGACTCATGAAGTCCCAGGATGGCCGCTCGCTCAAGGTTTACGGAAGCGGACTGCTCAGCTCATACGGTGAGATTGAACACTGCGTGGAATCGCCTGACGTTCAGCGTTATCCCATGCAGCTCGAGTGGGTAGTGAACCAGTATTTCGAGATTGATCACTATCAGCCGCTGCTCTTCTACGTGGATTCGTTCGATCACCTGTTCGAGCTGGTTGGAGAGCTCGAGGAGTGGATGAAGGACGGACGGCTGAACAACGTTTCGCCGGGTGAGCCGCTCCTGAGCAAGGCGGACGTGAAGAGCTTCATCGAGGCGGGCACGTCAGCCTGACGAGTACGCCGACCTGTCGTAAATTCCCGGGTGTACCGGCCAGGCGCGTCGGGCACCCTGCACCTTGAGAGGAGAGTGACAATGGCCACGCAAACCATACCTGACGCGAATGCGGTGCAGGATACGTTTCCGATCAATGGAACGGACTACATCGAGTTCTTTGTGGGAAATGCGAAGCAGGCGTCCGTATATTATCGGTCTGCCTTCGGCTTCAACCTGGTGGCCTATCGCGGGCCCGAAACGGGCACACGCGACCGTGCCAGCTACGTGCTTCAGCAGGGCAAGATCCGCCTGGTGTTCACCACGCCGATTCGCGCAGACCTGAGCGAGGAGGCCGCGTTCATAGCGGATCACATCCAGCGCCATGGCGACGGTGTTCGCGACCTGGCTCTCTGGGTGGATGACGCGCGCGACGCCTTTGCGAAGGC
>DATGOL010000148.1:0-2944 GCA_035306065.1 Gemmatimonadales bacterium
ATGAAACTCCAATCGCCGTGCAGTTCTCCGCGGCCTCCGCGCCTCCGCGTGAGACCGTCGTTTTCAACCTTCAGTGCGTAGTGGCCGGCACCGGTGAAGAAGCAGATGGGAGGCAGTTGCACTTGAGGGCGCCTTGAAATAGCGCTGCTATTCCAGCGTCGGCGCGCCTTGGCGAACGACGCGTGTTCGCACTCGGATACTACACGAATATCCTTTACAGCCCACTAGGAACCCTGCCAGGGCGCGGTGATCGTGCTCCTGATAGCTTCGAACTTCCCCGACTCGCCCTTTCGCTCCTCGAGCGCATTAACGATGGCGTCCGTCAGCTCGCGGTAAATGCGTGCCTCACGCGGGAAGTCTTCCAGCGCCTCGAGGTGCCGCACCACCGTATCAAGCTCACCACGCGCCGCGGGCCCGGTAAGAGCCTCCACGAAATCGCTTCGCTCCACGTTCGCACCCGCTACACGGATCAGCGCGCGCGTGGCACCCTCGGCATCTGCAGGCGATAGCCCCGCGCGACGAAAGAGCTGTGATCCAAGTACTGCCAGCACCGTCACGAAGTTGGCAGACATTACCGCCGCAGCATGGTACAGCGGCTTTCGTCCCGGTGGAATACGCACCGGCCGGGATCCGAGCGCTGCCGCGAGCATACGGGCACTCGCTATGGCCTCGGGATCTCCGTCAACGCCAACATAGGCGCCACGCATGGTCTCCGGCCCCGCAGACGCATCCGCCAGTGGCGCCAGCGGATGAAACGTTCCGCTCGGGTGACCAGCCGCTCGCAGACGCTCCAGCCCCTCGGGTTCGGTCGCGCCGCTCGCGTGCAGCACCACGGCACCAGGCACTATCGCAGATTCGGACAGAGCGGAGAGTGCCTCCTCCATCTGCATGTCGCGCACTGTCACGAGCACGATCCCGGCATCGGCGATCGCGGCCGGGATGGGTCCGACGGTTACTCGATCCGGATCGCCGGGTGAGGCGCTGCGCCCGTGCAGGCCAACGATCGGAATGCCGCCAGCATGACACGCCCTGGCGAGGGCCCTTCCGGCCCTGCCCGCTCCCAGGATGAACACCGGCGACGGTTGCAGCACCAGAGGCAGCGTTTCGGCCGTCATTCGCGCGCGTCCGCCGTAACCGGAGTTCGCCGGGCCGTGTCGGCTGCCGCACGACGCAGGAGATCTCCCCGGTCACTGGATGCCCTTGCAAGCTCGATTGCACGCTGAAGCACCAGGTCTTCCGCCGCGCTTCTCCGGAAGGCGGCATCACGACCGAACACGTAGCGAGCGATCTCCACAGCGATCAGCCTGTCCAGCGAAGGCTCGGCCTCGGCCCATTGGGTGCTGTCTACGGAAACTCCTCGGGCGCTGAGGCGTCGCAGCACGGACGCCCGAAGTGCCGGGGTTACCTCGAAGTCGGGCGCACCGATGCGTCCCGCCGTGCGCTGCTCGATGCTCACATCCGTGATCACCGCACGCAGGTCTTCCATGTGCGATCCCACCGCGCTGCGCAATGCAAGCGTGGATTGATCAGGTGCGGACTCCTCGATCGCCACGTCAGGCGCGATGCCGCCGCCACCGTATACCACCCGCCCGCCAGGCGTGACATAACGCTCCCTGCGCGGGGCGGAGTCCACGGCTGCTTCCAGGTCATCCGTAACCGGCAGATAGCTTCTTGCAATGCTTCGTCCCAGCGGCGTGAACCAGCGGGCCGTCGTCAGTCGAATTGCACCGCCATTCACCAGCGGCAGAACCGTTTGCGCACTCCCCTTTCCGAATGAAGTGGAGCCCACTACCACCGCACGATCGTGGTCCTGCAACGCGCCCGCTACAATCTCCGAAGCACTGGCCGAACCCATGTTGAGAAGAACCACCACCGGAACGTCGGGCCACCGCGTGCCATCGCCGGCCTTGAACGTACGCGTGTCCGATTCCAGCTTGCCACGAGTTTCCACGATCACGTCGCCATCCGGCAGGAAGATGTCTGCCACCGCCACACCCTGAGCAAGCAGACCCCCGGGGTTGTTGCGCAGGTCCAGAATGAACGAGCGAGCGCCACCCTCACGAAGCGAATCCAGCGCCGCACGAAGCTCCTCGGCAGAGCTGTCACTGAAAACGTTGAAGTCGGCGTATCCTACACCGCCCTCGAACACGATGGCTCGTGCCACCGATGGAACATGAATGTCGTCTCGCGTGAGGGTCACCGTGAGCTGCCCATCCAGACCGGGGCGCTCCACAACGATCTTTACGGATGTTTCCGGCTCGCCACGCAGACGGCGAATTGCCTCATCAGACGTGAGGCCCGCAACAGGTTCGCCATCTATGCTGAGCACGCGATCACCTGTCTGCACACCTGCGCGATCGGCGGGCCCACCAGCACGCGGCGCAATCACGATCAGCCGGCCGCCGCGCGCGTCCACGCTCATGCCCACGCCACCGTAGGAACCCCGCGCCTGATCATTGAGCCTGCTCAGTCGCTCTGCTGTGAGGTAGGCAGAACCGGGATCTCCCAGCTGACCAACAAGCCCCACAGCCGCACGCTCATACAGTTCGCTGGATGTAAGCGTGTCCACGTAGAAACTCTCGACATGCTCCATCACCTGATCGAACAGCCTGGCGTGACGTTGCGCAGACCGGTCTCCCAGCAGGCCGCGCTGGAGCAGCCAGCCTCCCGTCATCAGGGAGATTCCGAGTATGCCGCCAACGACTATCGCACGGGAACGCATCTGGGTGTCGGTCAGTGAGCGAGTTGCATGTAAGGTCCCGGCCGACGCCAGTCAGCGCCAGCCAGCTAAAGCTAAGACCTCGCGGCCACGTTGAAAGTTTCCGGCAACAGCCCGGAAAGACCGGCGAGTACCCTCTCGAACACCAACTCAGCGTCTCCCGAGCCGTCCACGCGCACGATCGGACCACATTCGGGGTGCTCCTCCTGCCATTCCGCGCTCACG
>DATGOL010000149.1:0-4817 GCA_035306065.1 Gemmatimonadales bacterium
TGGCGCGCACGGTGGCTCTCAAGTTTCCCCTGCCCCACCAGCACCTGGGAAGTGCGGTAAAGCAGAGATTCGAGAACGAAGCTCGATCCGCAGGGTCGCTCGACCATCCGAACCTGTGCACGATACACGAGATCGGCGAGAGCGAGTTCGGATTATTTCTCGCCATGCCACTGTATCCCGGCGAGACTCTGAAGGAGCATCTGGCGCGGGCCGGCACCCTCGAGCCAGGCGCCGCGCTGGACATTATGATGCAACTGACACAAGGGCTGGCGTCCGCACACGTGGCGGGAATAGTGCACCGCGACCTGAAGCCCGCAAACGTGATGCTGCTGCCTGACGGCACCGTCAAGGTACTGGACTTCGGCCTGGCGAAGATTCGCGATGTGGAACTGACCGCATCCCGCACCACACTCGGCACCATCGGATACGTGGCGCCGGAGCAGGTTCGCGGTGAGTCGGTAGACGCCCGAACGGATCTGTGGGCCGTGGGCATCATGCTGTACGAGGCGCTCACCGGTGTACAGCCATTCCGGGGGGATCACGAGGTCACCGTCATCCACGCGGTGCTCAACGAGACGCAGGTGCGTCCGTCCCAGGTGAATCCGGCGCTCTCGGCCGACGTGGACAGGGTAATCGACTCGCTGCTGCAGAAGGATCCGGCGGATCGGTACCAGTCTGCAAATGCACTGCTGATGGACCTGGACTCCCTGCGTCGCTCGGCTCCGCTCGTGGCGCGTCCGCGATACCGTGCGCCATCGCGATTGCTGCGACGAGCCTTTGGCAGCCGAACTCGCAGTGCGGCTGTGGTGGTATCCACGTTGGCGATAGTAGTCATGGCCGGCACCGCCTGGCGAGTGTACGCTCGGAGTGCCGCTGCCAGCGAGGCCGAGTCGCCGGTGCGCCTGAGCTGGACAGGTGACACTACATGGATCTCGAACAGCGCCGAGCTTGCCGCGGCAGTCGTTCCCGCAAATGCGGGTCGTCACGTGCGGCTTCTTGCCGGCGAGTACGAGCTTCAGCAGCCGCTCTCCGTGCCTGACGGCATGACGCTCGAAGGCGCCGGCGTGATGCAGTTCAGCAGCGACAGCCTGCCTTCGGGATTCACCGACGACACACGCACGACCATTCGCATGGCTGCCAACGTGAGCGGTGACTTTATTGCGTTAGGCCGCGGTACGATACTGCAGCGACTGGAACTGGTAGATCTGGCGGGACGTTCGGGCAACGTGATTTCCCTGGTTTCACGGCAGGCGCACGATACGATCTCGTCCACGATCAGCCACATGGTGATCGTGAATCCCAACCCGCATACGATCAGCCCCACCGGTGCACTCGGGCGCGCGCTGAACTTCGTTACGCGCAACCTCAACCTTGGTGCGGATCCCGCCCCGGATTCAGGCTCGCTGGTCTCGGCGCGAGTGGTGGGGGTTCTCGTTCAATCGCCTGGAGGCGGTGGAGGCATCTTCGCCTTCAATTTCGCCTCGAACAGCCGGGTCGTCGTACATCTCTCCCGAAGCGTGATAGGGGGAACGAACGAGTTTAACGGAGGCGTTAGCAGGCCTGACGCGGTGCACGACTCCGAGGTCGCATTCACGTCGGTGGGTAACCTGTTTCGAAATGAATGGGCGAATCCGTGTGCTCCTGCCGTGATCGGCTGGAACATGGTCGGCGGTTCGGGCGCGCCGATCCCGCTCAAGCTGCCAGAGACCACTCGCAATCGGCTCGTGTTCCACTCCACGGACGACCGGATCGAGTCATTCAAAATCGGAGTGCATGCAACAGGAAGCCGCCACTTCTTCGATTCATCCCTGCAGGCTGAACCAACCTACAATCACGTTGACCTGAAGCTCATTGGCACGAACATCACGACTCCTTCGTGCAGCGACGCCGGCACTGCGGACAATTCGATGGGCATCCCGACGTTTCGGTCACGCGACGTGTCCGACCTCCTTCTCATTGGTGCATGGTCAGAGGAGGATTCGCTGAATGCGGGGAGTTACAACTCGGTGCGCGCAGAACTACGCGGCGTAACCGGCAGCGGTGATCGGTCCAACTTGTTCGCGCACACTGCCTCGACGTCCGGCAGGCTACCGGCATACCTCAGCGGCGTTGGCAATCGCCTGGAGATAGTGGGTGACTCGCAAAGGTTCGCGAATGAGAATCGTAGCATTCAACCCTTGCCGGCAATGGAGTACTTCCTGAACTCCTTGCTCACTCGTGAGCCGGATTCGAAGCGGATTCCGATTAGCAGGGCGAACCTTCCAACCCGGAGAACGCCCTGATGCCTCATTCAGATCCTGCTCGAGCTTCTGGCTATCGCAACACAGCCAGGCGTGTATCTCTTGCGGCAGCGCTACTGCTGCTGGCAACCGGCTGCTCTGCAGACGGACCGAGTCCAACTGCGCCGGATGATGAACTCGACCCGTCGTTGCACAGGGGGGCGAAGGGAGCTCGAACCATTGTAGTCAGCAATGCTGAAGAGCTTACGGCGGCCCTGGCACCCCAGAACGCCGGACGGCGAATTTTCGTGCGCTCAGGCACCTACCAGGTGGCTCAGCTACTCCAGGTTCCGGATGGTGCCACCCTGGAAGGCGAAGGCGTTATGCGCTTCGATCGGCAGAGGCGGCCACTTGCCTTTCGGCCGGGTACGCGTACGACAATCGTAATGACCGGCGCGATGCCGGGTGATCTGGTCACACTCGGTGATGGCGCCACTCTGAGACGGATCACGATCGAGGATGCACCCGGACGCTCAGGCAACGTTGTCGGCATCGTTTCGCGCGGCATCGGAGACCGGCTGTCAGCATTCATTTCGCACGCCGAGCTTGTCAACCCGAACGCGCACATGGTGGCGCCGGCGGGCCCTGCAGGGTGCGGAATCACGATTCTCACGCTGAATCCCGCCCTTGGCAATGCGCCGGATCCTCACGCCAATGCATCGGTGGGCGCACGCATTGACAACACGATCGTTCGATCGCCCGCGACTGGTGTGGGCTGCGGCGTGTTCGCATTCAACTTTGCGCCGTCGGCGAACGTCTCCGTAAGGATGTCGAGCAACGTTATCGGCGGCGGGCTCATTGCGAACGGCGGCGTAAGCCGTCCTGACTTCGTGAGCAACTCGACGGTCGAGATCATGTCGCGCAGCAATGTATACCGAGACGACACTCCGGATGCGTGTGTGTCCCGTCAGACCGGCTGGAACCTGCAGGGTGGTTCGGCGATGCCGGCTCCTATCCCGAATGCCGGCGCCACGAACAACACGCTTCGCATGCATTCGGTTAACGACCACCTGGAGCGATTCACTACGGGTGTGCTGGCCACAGGTGCTCGCCGATTCTTCCCTGCTCCAACGTCCGGCGACGTTTCCGGCAACAGAATGTACCTCGACATGACAGGCACGAAGCTAAGCACCACGGCATGCGCAGAAGCGCCGATGAGCACGGACCTTCGACTTGCCGGCGCGCTCGTTACCGGCGACTTCGAACCTGGTGACGGCAACACGCTTCATGTCAGGCTGCGCGGCGTGAAGGGCAGCGGGGAGCGGCTTAACGTCTATGCTCACGTGCTCGGTCCAACCGGACCGCGCGCCTCGACTTCCACGGGTAACATCCTTTCGTTCAAGGGAAACGCGAAGATGTTCGGACGTGTGAACAGGAACATCAAATCTGCACCGGCATCCGAATTCTTCAGGTGAACAGCTGCATGATCTCAGGTGAACGTTGTATCCTGCCTCACGTCCCACGAAACATCGGGCGCGTGAGGCAGGCGCGCCCACCTGCTGGTAACGTCTGCACTCGAACTCTTTCGGCGACGCTCGTCCTCATGGCGGGCGTCGCCTCGCTGCTGCCGGGACAGTCCGCGGAGACCACGCGCCTGGACAGCATCGTCACCGTGGTCACGCGTACCGCAGAGCGCTCGGTGGGCGAGTCACCGGTGCCGGTGGATGCAGTGACAAGCCGCATGCTCGACAATACCGGAATGGTGGAGCTCTGGCAGCAGCTTCAGCGGCTCATTCCCTCGGTGAACGTGCCGCATATTCCGATCGGTGACAATCACATGCGCCCGGTAACGCTTCGGGGGCTTGCACCACACCACGTTCTTGTACTGGTAAATGGAAGGCGACGCCACGCCGCCGCGTCGCTGCTTGCAGGGCCGTCAGTCCCGTTCGCGTCGTTCACCGACCTGGGATCCATTCCATGGAGTGCGATAGAGCGCATTGAGGTGTTGCGCGATGGAGCCGCCGCGCAGTACGGCTCCGATGCCATCGGAGGCGTGGTCAACGTGGTGCTCAGGCGTGACACTGAGCCGAGCCTCAGGGCGTCTGCAGGAAGTGCGTATACGTCGGAAGGCGGACGCAACTTCACGGACGGCGGCTGGGTGAACGTTGGTGGGTCGTCAGGCATGGCTTTCGATCACGGCGGCTACCTGACTTTCGCCGCTGAACTGGGCGACAGGGGCGGTACGAACCGCGCGTATGCGGACAGGCGCCCGCAGTACTTTCCCGGCGATCCGCGCAACGATCTTCCCCCGCGTGTGTCCAGCTACCTTGGAAACGGCTCTGTTCGTGAGTTCAAGGGATTAGTGTCCACGTCCATGCCGTTAGGCTCGGGAGTTGACTTTCATGGAACGTTGAATGCCTCGATGCGGGATGCACTGTCTCCCGATGCATTCTTCCGCATGCCGCTCGACGGCCGCACGGTTCGCTCGATTCACCCCGATGGCTTCCGACCCGAGATAGCGAGCAATATCCAGGACTTCTCCAGCCTGCTCGGCCTTCGCGGCAACTCTCGTGGATGGCGCTGGGACGTCACTGCAGG
>DATGOL010000150.1:0-7033 GCA_035306065.1 Gemmatimonadales bacterium
GAGCGTCAACTTCGTTACCTCGCATGACGGCTACACCCTGCGCGACCTCACCAGCTACGAGCAGAAGCACAACTGGGACAACGGCGAGGATAATCGCGACGGTCACAACCACAACGTGAGTCGCAACTGGGGCGTGGAGGGTGAAACCGAGGACCAGGGCATTCGGGAAACGCGGCTTCGGGTGATGCGCGCGATGCTCGCTACGCTGGCGTTCTCGCAGGGTGTACCGATGCTCTCTCATGGCGACGAGATAGGGCGCACGCAGAAGGGAAACAACAATGCCTACGCGCAGGACAACGAAATTTCTTGGGTGAATTGGGACCTGGAGCCTTGGCAAACGGAGTTGCTGGAGTTCACGCGGCTCATCTTTGCACTGCGGCGGGACAGTCCGGTGCTGCGGCGTCGCCACTTCTTCAAGGGATTGCCTTCGCAGGGCGACGGTGAGAAGGACGTTACCTGGGTGGGACTCGATGGGAACGAGCTTACCGACGAGGATTGGAACAACGGTAGCCTGAGCACGCTTGGGATGCTCGTGGATGGAGAGGCCACGGACGAGATGGATGCCAGAGGACGTCCCATTCGCGGGAGCACCATCCTGCTGCTGCTCAACGGTTCCGACAAGGTTGCGCGCTTCAAGCTGCCACAGCTCGAGAAGGAGGGTCGCTGGATGATGATGGTGGATTCGGCGTCAGGCAGCAGGCGGGAGACACACGGTGAAGGACTGCCGATGGCACCGCACTCGCTGGTACTGCTGGTCTGGACCACGGATCGTCGCATTCCCGGTGATCGAAGGTTGCAGGCAACGCATCCGCTGGTAAGTGAGTTCCCGGTTCCAGGCGCCTGAGGAAGACATGAACAGCGAATTTGGAAATCCTACATGGGCTGAGCCAGTCCCCGGGCCGATACCCGCGCCTGACGAGGCAATTCGTCTGCAGACAGGCAGCCACGCAGACCCGCACTCGCTGCTGGGTGCGCACCCGGATTCGCGTGGTGTGGTAGTGCGCGCTTACCATCCGGACGCACTCGACTGCACGCTGGTGCTTGGCGGCACCACGCGATCCATGGCTGCACTCGGCGATGGCCTGTTCGCGCTTCTGCTGCCGGACGCGATTCTCCCGGTTGCCTACAGGCTGCGTTTCCACTTTGCGAACGGTGAGAGCTGGGAGCGCGAAGATCCCTACAGGTTTGCGCCCACCCTGGGGGAGATGGACCTGCACCTCTTCGGCGAGGGTACGCATCGCCGTTTGTGGAACGTGCTTGGCGCTCGTGTGCGCGAGATGGATGGGGTGAAGGGAACCAGCTTCGCGGTCTGGGCCCCTAACGCGAAGCGCGTTAGCGTGATAGGAGAGTTCTGCGGATGGGACGGACGTATTTACCCAATGCGGTCCATGGGTGGCGGCGGGGTGTGGGAGATCTTCATCCCCGAGGTTGACGCGGGCGAGTTCTACCGGTTCGAGATCGTTGCGGCGTCAGGCTCGTTGCGGGTGAAGACGGACCCGTACGCGCGCAGGCTCGAGGTTCCGCCGGCGCATGCGAGTATTGTCACCGCAGATTCCCGTTATCCGTGGGGCGACGGCGAGTGGATGCAGGCTCGCAGCCGGCGCAACCTGCAGCGCGAGCCGATGTCGGTGTACGAGCTGCACGCAGGTTCGTGGGCTCGTGTTCCCGAGGAAGGGAACCGGTCGCTCACCTATCGTGAGCTGGCCCCGATGCTTGCCGCGCATGTGCGATCGCTGGGTTTCACGCATGTGGAACTGATGCCGATAATGGAGCATCCGTTCGGGGGATCATGGGGATACCAGGTGTCCGGCTACTATGCCCCGAGCGCGCGCTACGGACTGCCTGACGACTTCCGCTTTCTCGTGGACACGCTGCACCAGGCAGGGCTGGGAGTGATCCTGGACTGGGTGCCGGCGCACTTTCCGAAGGACGACTGGGCGTTGCGTCGCTTCGACGGTAGCGCGCTGTACGAACACGAAGACCCCCGGCTTGGCGAGCATCCCGACTGGGGAACGCTCATCTTCAACTTCGGGCGAAACGAGGTTCGCAACTTCCTGATCGCGAACGCCCTGTACTGGATGAACGAGTTCCACGTGGATGGACTGCGAGTGGATGCCGTGGCGTCCATGCTCTACCTGGACTACAGCCGGGAGCCTGGCGAATGGCTGAGGAACAGGTACGGCGGGCGAGAGAACCTGGAGGCAATCGACTTCATTCGCTCGCTCAACGAAGCCGTGCGGGAGGACGCACCCGGTTGCTTCATGGTAGCGGAGGAGAGCACGGCATGGCCGGGCGTTACCACGCCGGTGGCGGACGGCGGGCTTGGCTTCACCTTCAAGTGGAACATGGGGTGGATGCACGACACCCTGAAGTTCTTCGCGCAGGACCCGCTCTGGCGTGGCGACCACCTGGACAGCCTCACGTTCGCCATGGTTTACGAGTACAGCGAACGCTTCACCATGCCGCTGTCGCACGATGAAGTGGTGCACGGCAAGGGCTCACTGCTGGAGCGCATGCCTGGCGATGACTGGCAGAAGTTCGCAAACCTGCGGTTGCTGCTGGCATACCAGTTCACGCGTCCGGGCAAGAAGCTGCTGTTCATGGGGAGCGAGGTGGCGCAGCGGCGCGAATGGGACCACGACAGCAGCGTGGACTGGCACCTGCGCGATACGCCCATGCACGGGAGCTTCGAGCACTTCGTAAGCGCGCTGGGGCAAGTGTACCGCGAGCACTCGTCGCTGTGGGCGCTGGATCACGAGCCCGAGGGCTTTCGCTGGATCGATGCGTCCGACCGCGCGAACTCGGTGCTGGCATTCGTGAGGCAGGATGGCGAGCAGCACGTGGTTGTGGTTCTCAACTTCACGCCGGTACCGCGAGCTGACTATCGCATCGGGGTTCCGGGACGTGGCAAGTACCGCATTCTGCTCAACTCGGACAACGAGACGTTCGGTGGCAGCGGTGCTCCCGTTCGCACATCTGTCGCGGTTGAGAACACGCCGTTTCACGGCTTCGAACGGAGTGTAGCGCTAACGCTACCGCCACTCGGCGCACTCCTTCTGATGGTGGATAGTTGAGTTCTGCGCTGCGCCGCCTGGCAGCGCGGGCAGGAATCCTGGACGGCTACACGGACCAGCAGGGCAACTGGCAGGAGCTCCGTCACGATACCTGTGTCGCGCTTCTCGCCGCACTTGGCCTTCCTGCAGCGAATGACACGGACGCCACGGAACTGATGGCAGAGCTCGAACGCCGCACGCGTGAGGCAGCTCTGGAGAAGTGTCGAGTGGTGCGGATGGGCAGTTCTGAACACGACAGCAGTGAAGTGCACCTGCTGCCTTCGGAACGAGGGGGTTTCCGCTGGAAGGCTACAATTCGTTCCGCAGACGCCGAGCATTCGGATCCCGCACTCACGGTACTCGAGGGCGAAGAGCGACCGACCGGTACTGACGGTGTGCACCGGATACATCTTCCGCTGCCGCGTGAGGCAGGCTGGTACGACGTGAGCCTGCTTCTGACCTCCGCAGGACGCGAGCGTCGCGGAACTCAGAAGCTCGCGTTGGTGCCGCACGCGTGTCATGCTCCGCAGACCGAACGCACCTGGGGCGTGGTGGCCAACCTGTACACCGTGCGTTCGGGCGAAAACTGGGGCTGCGGAGACCTGGCCGACCTGCGCAGCCTGCTTGAGGCAACTGCGCGCGCAGGAGGTGATTTTGCCGGCATGAACCCGCTTCACGCACTGCGCAACCGCGGACACGAGATCAGCCCGTACTCACCGGTCAGTCGCCTCTTCCGCAATTCCATCTACCTGCGTGTAAACGAGATTCCGGAGTTCGAGCACTGTACCGAAGCTCGTGAGCTGTTCGCAAGCGCCTCGGTGCAGCAGGAGCTCGGCCGGCTACGAAGTGCCGACCATGTGGATTATGAAGGCGTAGCAGCACTTCAGGATCGGCTGTTGCGCGTGCTGCACCACAGTTTCCGGGCACGTCAGGCAGCGAGCCCGGATGATCGTCGCGTTGCCGAGTATGCGGCGTACGTGCACGAGATGGGGCGCTCGCTCGAGGACTTTGCCACCTTCCGGGCGCTGGACGAACAGATAACGGGGCAGCAAGGGCATTACTCCTGGTTTCGTGACTGGCAGAACGGCCTGGCAGATGCACGATCCCGGGAAGTTGCCCTGGCTCGCGAATCGCTCGGGGACCAGCTGGACTTTCATCGCTGGGTTCAGTTCGAGCTGGACTGCCAGCTGCAGCGTGCCTCGCGTGGGGCAGCGGATGCAGGCATGCGGACAGGCCTGTACCAGGACCTCGCGATTGCCTCGTCAGGTGGCGGGAGCGACGCCTGGGCGTTTGCAGACACCTTCGCGGAGAACGTGAGTATCGGAGCCCCCCCCGATCCACTGGCAACGCAGGGCCAGGACTGGGGCATGCCCCCGTTGAATCCGCTGAAGTTGCGGGACCGCGGCTACGAATACTGGCGACTGCTGTTGCGTTCGTCATTCCGGCACGCCGGTGCACTGCGCATCGATCACGTGCTGGGGCTCGTGCGGCAGTTCTGGATTCCGCACGGCATGGACGGCCATGAGGGCGCATATGTGCGGTTCCCGTCTGCAGACATGATGGGAATCCTTGCCCTCGAGAGCTCGCGTGCAGCGGCTGTGGTGGTAGGTGAAGACCTGGGCACGGTACCGCCGGAGATTCCGGGACTGTTGGCCGAGTGGGGGGTGCTGAGTTCGCGCGTGCTGTACTTCGAACGGACAGAGGGCGGCGGCTACAAGTCCCGTCACGATTATCCGCGTGAGGCACTCACAACCGCCAACACGCACGACCTCGCGCCGCTCGCGGGTTTCTGGCGCGGTCGCGATCTGGATATCAGGGAGTCCATCGGATTGCTCACGGGCGAGCTGGCAGGTGAGGCAAGGGTGCTCCGTGCCGCGGACAGGGAGCTGTTGCTCGATCGGCTGGTTATGGATGGCTGCCTGGACGAGTCAACTCGCGGGATGCTGGAGGCGGATGGCCGAACTGCACCGGCTGACACGCCCGTTCCCCGAGAGTTGATCCAGGCCGTCCACCGCTTTCTGCGAGGTACGCCCTCACACATGGTGGGGCTGTCGCTGGATGACCTCGCGTTCGAACAGGAACCGGTGAACGTGCCGGGGGTCTCGCAGGAGGACTACCCGAGTTGGACTCGGAAGCTGCGCCTTCCGCTGGACGCGATACTCGGCGCCAGTGCCAGGCACGGCGAGGCGCGATTCGGGGGAGACAGCGCGCCATTCGGACACGGCGGGCCGTAGGGGGTCACTCTACGTTAGCCAAAGCCGGCGCACTGTCACCCGGCGCCGGCGAGCCATCAACGGGTGACGACGGTTCGCCGGCATCCCGAACCCGCACCGGTCAGGCGCTCCAATACCGCCCGATTCCCTGTTACTGTCAGGTTGTCGGATGGCGGTTTGCGACTTGCTTTGAATGGAGCAACTGCCTCCCCCGCACGGCTGCAACGTACACGTTGGTGGATCGTCGGGATTGTGTCGCCTGAGGTTCCCGGCGTTTAATGCGGAGCCGGCTCGGGTATGAATTCAGGACGGACGCACGTGGTTGCGCACTGCTGCGCATGCGGCGCCGTCTTCCTCGGAATCAACCAGAAGCAAGAGAATATGACGCAGTCAGATTCAGCGCGATCAGTCGCGTATTTCTCGATGGAGGTCGGCCTGGAGCAGGCCATTCCGACGTTCAGTGGCGGTCTTGGCGTGCTTGCCGGAGATACGCTGCGATCCGCGGCAGACCTGGAGCTTCCAGTGGTGGGTATAACTCTGCTGTATCGCAGGGGATACTTCCGCCAGCATCTGGATGAGAACGGAGTGCAGTCCGAGGCGCCCGTGCAGTGGGAGCCGGAGAAGCTGCTGGAGGCGGTGGACGCTCGCGTGTCGGTGGAGATCGAAGGTCGCACGGTGCAGGTGCGTGCCTGGCGAAAGGACGTGAAGGGTGTAACGGGTCACGTGGTTCCCGTGTACTTCCTGGATACCGATATCGAAGGCAACTCGGAGTACGATCGTTCGCTCACCGGCGAGCTGTACGGTGGCGATTCGCGTTACCGTCTCTGCCAGGAAGTGGTGCTGGGCATTGGTGGCATCTCGATGCTGGCAGCACTTGGCATGGAGTCTTCCTCCATGCAGCACCACATCAACGAGGGGCACGCGGCGCTTCTGTGCCTGGCGCTTGCCGAGCGTGAGCTGGATGGTCGTCAGGCGTGGGAAGTGAGCGAGGCTGACATGAGTGCCGTGCGGTCTCGCTGCATTTTCACCACGCATACGCCGGTGCCTGCGGGCCACGACAAGTTCGAGGCTCAGCTGGTGGAGCGTGTGCTGGGCGAGTCGCGTTCGGCGCTGCTCACTGCACTCGGTGGGTGGGACGGCGAGACACTGAACATGACACTGCTCGCGCTTCGCTTTGCGCACTTTGCGAACGGCGTGGCCAAGCGCCACCAGGACGTGTCGCAGCAGATGTTCCCCGATTACGAGATTCGTTCGGTAACGAACGGGGTGCATGCGGGGAAATGGACGTCGCCTGCATTCAGCAGCCTGTTCGACAGGCTGCTTCCCGGCTGGCGAGTGGACAACTTCCTGCTTCGCCAGGCGGTGGATATCCCCCTGGACGACATTCGTGAGGCACATGCGGAGGCCAAGAATGCGCTGATTGACGAAGTGGCAAGGCGCACCGGCCGGGTTCTTCAGCCGAATGTCATGACCATCGGCTTCGCGCGCAGGTCCACGCCATACAAGCGTGCGGACATGGTGTTCAGTGACCTGGACAGGCTGCGTTCCATCGTGCAGCGGGTTGGTCCCATCCAGTTCGTGTACGCGGGGAAGTCGCATCCAAGGGACGAAGGCGGGCGTGCGATAATCCAGCGCATCTTCGAAGCAGGACGTGAGCTCGGCGATGACCTGATGGTGGTGTACCTGGAGAACTACGGAATGGAACTGGGTGCGCTGCTCACGTCAGGCACGGACCTCTGGCTCAACAACCCCATGCCGCCGCTCGAG
>DATGOL010000151.1:0-9078 GCA_035306065.1 Gemmatimonadales bacterium
CGAAGCCTGCTGGAGAGCGATTTTTCGAGCATCATGCTCGTCGAGTCGTCAGGTGAGACGGCCCGGCTTCGACTGCGCGCCGCCGTTGGCCTTTCTGATGAGGCGCATCAAAACACGCTGGTACCTCTGAATGACGACATCGCGGGCAGGATTGCGGCACGGCAGGAGCCGCTGGTAGTGAATGACGTCAGGCGCCACGATCCCGCGAGCCCCCTGATTCCCGAAGGCGTAGTTTCCGTAATCGGCGTGCCGCTGAGTACCGGCGGGAAGTTTCTAGGCGTGATCAATGCGGGCACGCGTACGGCTCACAAGTACACGCTCGAAGACCAGGCGATGCTCGAGCTGCTGGCGGCCCGTGCTGCGTCCACCATAGTTCGCGCGCGACTGTTTGAAGCGGAACGAATGGCACGTGGCCACGCCGAGCGTTTACAGATGGTGACAGCGGCGCTGTCTGAAGCGGCTCGGCCGGACGAGGTGATGGGCGTTGCATTGGAACAGCTCCGACATGCGCTGAAGGCTTGTACTGTGGCGATTGCACTCACTACGCAGGACAGCGAGCACATTTTCGTATCGCGCGTTCTCGGTGACCGTCAGCTAGCGCCGCCAGAGGGCAGTTCGTTCGCGCTGGATGACGACAACCCGCTGATTGATGTAGTGCGTCGTCGCAAGGCAGTATGGGTTGGGGATGGCAGCTATCCCAATGGTTCGGCCGACATGCGTTCATGGGCCGCGATTCCGCTGGAAGTGGAGGGCAGGGCAGTGGGAGCGGTGACGATTGCCTTCCGTGAGACTCAGGATTTCAACGAGGATGATCGAGCCTTTGCGCTTGCGGTGGCGCGTCAGGCAGCGCAGGCGCTCGAGCGTGCGCGGTTGTTCCAGGCCGAGCAGGATGCGCGTCGTCAGGCTGACGCCGGGCGGGCTCGCGCTGCGTTCCTGGCTGACGCCACAGCCTTGCTCGCGTCATCGCTGGACTACAATGCCACACTCGAGGCAGTGGCACAGGCCGGAGTTCCGACGCTGGGCGACTGGTGCGCGGTGGACATGCTGGAGGGATTGCCTGGCGACGCGGGACCTGCTGCTCGACTGTTGCGTGTGGCGGTGGCGTCGGCGCGGAGCTGGAAGGCCGATGGGCACACGGACGCCAGCAGGCACATGCCCGCCTACGAGCTTATATCGTCCATTCGCACCTCCGATGCATCCGTTGCCGGCTGGGCTCCGCCGGAAGTGCTTGCACGGGCAATGGAGTCGGGCAAGCCCGTGTTCGAAGTGAGTGCGGGAAACGACGTACCGGTGCCTGCCACGGGGCCGGGGGCGCTGCCACACGGGCCCGCATGTGCGAGCCTGCTGGTAGTGCCCATAGCGTCGCGCGGTCGGACGGTAGGAACGATCTCGCTGTGCCGCACGCGTCCCGGCCGCCGGCACCAGAAGGCCGACATCATGCTTGCAGAGGAGTTGGCGAGCCGTGCAGCCGTGTCTCTGGAGCAGGCCTGGCTCTATCGTGCGGCGCAGCAGGCCAACGCAGCGAAGGCGGAGTTCCTCGCGACCATTTCGCATGAACTGCGCACGCCACTCAACGCGATCATCGGCTACTCGGACCTGCTTGGCGAAGGCATTTCGGGACCGATCAACCAGCAGCAGGCCTTGCAGCTGGATCGCATGCGCATGAGCGCCAGGCACCTGCTCTTTCTCATTGACGAGACACTCGCGTTTGCACGCAGCGAGGCGGACCTGCACCCCGTGCACCTGGAGGAAGTGGACCTCCACCTGAGTGCTCGTGAGGTGGCTGGAGCCTTCGCGCGGGAGCTGTCTGATCGTGGCATCGAGTTCCAGTACAACGTTACGTCGGATGTACCGCTCATACTCTCCGACAGTGCGAAGATTCGCCAGGTGCTGCGGAACCTGCTTTCCAATGCATCCAAGTTCACGGATAGCGGTAGCGTGGCGCTCAGTGCGTACTGTCACGGAGACAGCGTCGTGATCGACGTGAGCGACACCGGTATCGGCATCTCGCCGGCCAACCTCGCTCGCATCTTCGAGCCTTTCTGGCAGGTGGAACAGTCGCGAACCAGGCGCGTTGGAGGTACGGGCATCGGTCTCAGTGTGGCACGCAAGTACGCGGAGATGCTGGGAGGGTCGCTGACGGTCAGGAGCGCACCGGAGGTGGGATCAACTTTCAGCCTCAGGCTGCCCGCCAATCGGCAGGATGCCGTGCACACGCATCCGGAGTCTGCGTCTTAGGCCCGCAGGTCGAAGTGTACGCGTGCCGTCAGCGCGCCAGGCCGGTAGCCAGGCGCTGCAAGCGGGTCGCGCGGCCCGATTCGCACTAGCAATTCGCTGTGCGCCAATGTAGATCGATTGACAACCGCACTCCTTTCCGATTCCCACCTCGGAGGTTCTCCGCTGATGCTGCGAAAGATTCTCGTTCCCCTCGACGGCTCTCCTTCTGCTGAAGACGCTATCCCGATCGCGCGTCGTCTCGCGCGTCGTCGTGGTTCATCGGTGGAGCTGGTGATGGTGCGCGACCTTCCAGTGGAACCGCTCACGATCCACACGGCCTCTCTCGATGCCCAGGCGCTGGACGAGTCTGACCTGCGAATGGCAGACGAGTACCTGGAGCGAGTGGCTGCCCGTGTCAAGGAGGCATCCGGCGTGGAAGCGAGTGGCACCGTAATGGATGGCGAGGTAATTGGTTCCATTCGCGATCGTGTTGCGGAGACGGGTGCGGACCTGGTGGTGATGTGCACGCACGGCCGCGGTGGATGGAGCAGGTTCTGGCTTGGCTCCGTTGCGCAGGAGCTCGTGAGGCGGCTCGATGTTCCGCTGCTTCTCACACGTCCGCACGGTGAGGAAGAAGGCCAGGCGTCGCCACCGCCCGAAGATGGCCCGCTTCGCATACTGGTCACCCTCGATGGCAGCCAGTATGCCGAACAGGCTCTGGACGCCGCCATTCGCGCCTTCGGTGAGGAGGGAGCGGAGTACACCCTGTTGCGCGTGGTGGTGCCGCCTGTAGTCCGCGAATACCGCGTTCCCAAGGCGCATCCGGATTACGCCGAGCAGGAGAAGCTGACCGCTGTGGCAACGGAATACCTGCAAAAGCAGGTGAAGGCGCTGGAGGCTCGCGGAATCAAAGCGAACTTCGGAGTGATTGCGCGTCAGCATGTGGCGGAGGGAATCGCCGACTACGCGCGCGAGCAGGGGCTGCACGCGATTGCGATTGCAACCAACGCGCGTCAGGGAATGCCGCGTCTCGTGCTGGGAAGTGTGGCAGACAAGGTGCTGCGTTCCTCGAGCGTGCCGGTGTTCATGACGCGGTCGCCGCAGGCGGGTGCGGTGCCGGTGGGGGCTTAGTTAGAAGAAGGGGTTACGGGTGAGGGGTTATGGGTTAGGGCTGACAGGTCGAGATCTTCGCGCGGTGCGCTCAACGGTCTCGGCGCGACGATACGACCCGTCGAATGCGAGCCCTCACCCGTAACCCGTAACCCGTAACCCATAGCATCCCCCTACCAGCCCAACACGATCGCGAACACCAGGGGTGCCACGATTGACGCGTCCGACTCGATGATGAACTTCGGCGTGTCCGGAGACAGCTTGCCCCAGGTTATCTTCTCGTTAGGAACCGCACCCGAGTAGGAACCGTAGCTGGTGGTCGAGTCGCTGATCTGGCAGAAGTAGTTCCACACCGGCGTGTCTTCACGCTCCAGGTCCTGCACCAGCATCGGCACCACGCAGATCGGAAAATCGCCCGCGATGCCTCCGCCGATCTGGAAGAACCCGATGCCCCTGTCGCCGGCCGTTTCAGTGTACCAGTCGGCAAGCCGCATCATGTACTCGATGCCGGTACGAACCGTGTGCACGTTCTTCACGCTGCCGTCGATCACGTGCGACGCGAACATGTTCCCTAACGTGGAGTCTTCCCATCCCGGAACGATGATCGGAAGGTTCTTCTCCGCTGCGGCAAGCATCCAGGAATTGGCAGGATCAATCTGGTAGTACTTCTCCAGCTTGCCGCTGCGGATTACGCGATACATGAACTCGTGAGGGAAGTAGCGCTCGCCCTTGCTGTCGGCGTCCACCCAGTCCTCCAGCACCGCGGTCTCCAGCCTGCGCATTGCTTCCATTTCGGGAATGCACGTGTCGGTAACGCGATTCATGTGCCGATTGAGCAGGTCCTGCTCCTGCTGCGCGCTGAGTTCGCGGTAGTTCGGAATGCGCTCGTAGTAGTCGTGCGCCACGAGGTTGAACAGGTCTTCCTCGAGATTGGCGCCGGTACACGTGATGGCGTGCACCTTGTCCTGCCGGATCATCTCGGCCAGCGAGAGGCCGAGTTCGGCGGTGCTCATGGCGCCTGCGAGGGTGATCATCATCTTCTCGCCGCGCTCGATGTGCGACCTGTACGCCTCGGCTGCGTCTACGAGGGCGGCGGAGTTGAAATGACGGAAGTGATGACGAATGAAGTCGGCGACAGGTGCCCCGGTCATGGTGCGCTCGGCAGCGCCCGGCTTCGAAGAGGTGTGCATTACGGCAGGCCTCGGTGATGGTGAGTTGATGCTCGGGAATCTAACCTCGGCGGCCGACCGTCAGACGGTTGCGCGCTGCACGAAACCACCGTGTGCGAAGCTGCGTAGGGTTAGGCAACTACACAGGAGGGAATCACGATGAGGACGCTACTCAAGCTCGCGCTCTACGGCATTGTTGGCATCGCTCTGGCGATTCCGGCCGCAGTGCTCCTGCTCGTGCTCGGCGTACCGATCGTGGCTGCGCTGGCGGTACTGGCGGTGCCGGTCCTGGTGGTCCTCGCGATCGTGGGATTGCCAGTGCTTATCATTCTTGCCGTTGGCGCAACGGTCATCGGAGTGACGTTCGCCCTGCTGGGCATTGCGTTCGGGCTCGGGATCGCGCTGCTGAAGCTGGTGCTGTTCGTGGCGCTGCCTCTGCTAGTGGTGGGCTGGGTTGCGACGAGGCTGGTGGGTAGTGGCGAGCCGAGGCGGTCTGATCGTGTGACGGCGGGGTGGTGAGGGTCGGCTGACGCCGTTGCAGCGTTGGGCAGGTGCTTGCGGGCGTTGCTATGGCTGAGGCGAGTTGTGAGGTGAGCGCGGGGCGACTATAGTTGAAGTTCTGTTTGCCGATGCCTTCGAGAGAAGGCAAGGCGACGGGACGTGGCGCAGCCCGGTAGCGCACCTGAATGGGGTTCAGGGGGTCGCGGGTTCGAATCCCGCCGTCCCGATTGGGGTCCAGGTAGCTGAACATGCTGCCTGGGCCTTTTTTGTTGGAGTTGGTCTGCGCAACCGAGTGAGTACTGTGCGGCGAAGTGCCCCGTGCGTTCCTCAGCACTACGCGTGGCCAGGGCGCTCGACCGCCACCCGCACTTCTCCAATCGGTGCAACCTGCCGCTCGCGCGTCAACGCGACCGCAAGCAGCACGAGCGCCGCAGCTATCACCGTGCGGCCCGAGAACGCCTCGTCTCCCACAATCCACGCGAGCGCCAGCGCCACAACCGGATTCACGAACGCGTAGCTCGTCGCAACCGCCGGAGTCGTGACTGTGAGGAGCCATGTATATGCGGCAAAAGCGAGGGCCGTGCCGCACACGATGAGGAACGCGAGCGACAGCATGGCGCGCGCACTTACGTCCAACGGTGACCAGCCCGCCAACTCGCCGCTGGCCGCACTCGCCATGTAAAGCCACACGGCTCCCGCGGCGAGCTGCATTACGGTGGTCAGTATGGAGGATGAAGCTCGCGGGCCTGAACGCCCTACGAGCGAGCCGAGTGCCCATGCGAAGGATGCAATGATGAGCGCGGCAAGGTCTATCGGCCTGGCTGTAAAAACGCCGGTGCCAACCAGCGTCGCAACTCCGGCAACGCCAGTTGCGAGTCCGATTACAACCCTCAGCGCGGGCGGGCGCCTGGAGTGTGCGGCGTGCAGCATAACGACAAACAACGGGATGGATGTCATTACCAGCGCTGCCTGGCCCGAAGTCACGCGCTGCTGAGCCCACGCGAGCAGCCCGTGGCATCCAACGAATAGCAGAGCTCCGACAATGGCCGCGCTGCCCCAGGCACGAGCGGATGCGCTGAGCGGGCCGCGATGTGGACGTCGCCAGAGGAGCCAGAGCGAGAGCACAGCGGCCCCGCCGGTGCATCGGAGCGCCATCATCATCAGCGGAGGGATGTCAGCTACCGCATAACGAATGGCCAGGAACGTGCCGCCCCAGAAGAAGTAGACCGATGCGATCGCGGACAGGATACCCAGGGCTCGTGTGCGGGCTTGAGGCATGCGGATGTTGGCGAGCTGGTGGGAAGGCGGAACAGGCGGTTTCAGATATCAGGTGGCAGGGTTCGCGCTCGACCAGTAGTATCGCGCAGCCAGCTACGAAGTGGAGCAACCCTTGCGATCGATTCCCGCCGCTCACCATTCAGTAAACTCGAGCCAGCAGCCATCAAATGCCATACAAGCCGGAAGGTTACAGCAGCGTATCGCCCTACCTCATCGTCAACGGCGCTGCCAGCACCATCGAGTTCCTCGAGAAGGTATTCGGTGCCGAAGAGCTTCGGCGCTTCTCCAGCGAGTCCGGCGGCGTGCTTCACGCCGAACTGCGAATTGACGACAGCATTGTAATGCTCGCAGACGAGAATCCGCCCGAGTGGCCTGCAATACCCGCATCGGTGTACGTCTATGTGCAGGATGTAGACGCCACGTACCGTAGAGCGCTGGAGGCAGGCGCCGTCTCCGTGCAGGAACCGGTAAGGAAGGAAGACGAAGACAAGCGCGGCGGCGTACGCGACGCAGGCGGAATCACGTGGTGGATAGCGACTAGAGTCGGGTGACGTCCGGCCCATCCCGTATCACTCGGCACGGATTTCCCACCGCCACACAGTTGGCCGGAATGGACTTGTTTACCACGCTTCCCGCGCCGATGATCGTGTTGTCACCAATGGTGACGCCGGCCAGGACGGTAACTCCCGCACCTATCCAGACGCGACTGCCTATCGCGATCGGCAGCGCATACTCCACGCCTGACGCGCGCTCCACCGGGTCGAGCGGATGCGAAGCAGTAGCGAGGGTGACATTGGGGCCTATCATGACGTCATCGCCGATCGTCACGGTTGCACAGTCGAGCACCACCAGGTTGTGGTTCGCGTAAACGCGTTCGCCGAGTGTGAGGTTGTAGCCGTAATCGCAATAGAACGGGGGCTCCAGCCAGGCGTCGGTGTCACGTCCCAGGAGCTCCTTCAGCGTTGCGGTATCAATTTCCGCAACGGACTGATTGAACCGATAACACAACAGCTTGGCACGCCTCCTCTCTGCAGAGAGCTGAGGGTCGTCTGCACGATACAACTCGCCGGCCAGCATCTTCTCTTTCTCGTTCATAATCTCCTCCCGAGCGTCAGGCGCCCGGCGTCAGGCGTCAGGCATGCAGCGCCAGGCGAGCGAATCCCGACACTCGTTACGCATCACTGATGTGTATATACCGGGATGGCAGCACCTAACCCCTACCCCCTAACCCAAGTACTTCATCAACTCACTCGCCGCCGCCGCACCTGCCCGATTCGCACCTATCGTTGACGCAGACGGACCATATCCCACCAGGTGCACCCGCGGGTCCTTCGCAACCTGCGTAGCCAGCCTGCCTGTCATCACTATCCCGCCATTCGCCTCACGCAGCATCAGCGGGCCCAGATGGTCCAGCGAACTGCGAAAGCCCGTACACCAGAGTATCACGTCTGCCTTCTGCACCGTGCCATCCGGCCAGCGAACGCCATCCGCCGTTATGTCGCTGAACATAGGCTTGCGATTCAACACTCCGCGCTGCTGCATCGCCTCTATCGCAGGCGTCAGGGGAAGTCCGGTCACGGAAACCACTGATTGCGGCGGCAGCCCGTGGCGCACGCGGTCTTCGACGATCGCAACAGCCGCACGTCCCGCGTTCGCGTCGAACGGCCCCCTGCGAAACTCCGGAGGGCGTCGGCTTACCCAGGTGGTGCTGGTAACACGCGAGATCTCATCGAGCAGCTGGATCGCCGAGATGCCGGCACCGACTATTACGACGTGCTGCCCCTCGAATTCGTTCGCCGTGCGATAGTCGCGCGTATGCAGTGTGCGTCCCTCGAAAAGTTCGGCTCCCGGATACTCAGGGATGTAGGGTGATTCCCAGGTTCCCGTTGCATTTATGATTCCGCGGACCGAGAGGTCGAAGCGATCGGTTTCCACGTTGAACCGCCCGTCGCGATCGCACACCACCGCAACCTTCACCGGCCTGTACACGGGCAGCTCGAACTCCTTCTCGTATTCCGCGAAGTACTGAGGAACGGCAACCGCTGCCTGCACCTCCGTCTGACTCGTGTCAACGGCGTCTTCGAAACGCATTCCCGGCAGGTCATGCACCCGATTCACGGTGCTGAGCGTGAGGGACGGCCACCTGAACTGCCAGGCCCCACCGGGCCTGGGCGACTGGTCCAGCACCACGTAGCCGCGGTTGCTCTCGAGGCCAAGACGTCGCAGGTGGTAGGCCGAGGAGAGTCCGGCCTGACCGGCGCCAATCACAACGATCTCGGTCTTGAGTCGGATGGTGCGGTCGGGCATGCGGGAAGAGGGGGCGAGGGCCGAGCGGGGATGTCTGCGGAACTGCCTGGTTTACTGGATCAGGGTGTGCAAGACGGAATCAAGTGTGGCAGAGATAGCTGCCGATGCATCGCGACCCAAGAGGCTGCGCCTGCAGATCTGCCTCGTCGCAGCAGGTGCGGCAGGGCAGGCCCCCAACCCTGCCTCAACTTCGTTCGCACGCAGGGCAGGCTGGCGCCAACCACCCGACTCTTCCGTACTGGCTCGAATCTGGCGAAATATGCTGCATGAACGTATGTACCTCATCGCCCACAGGCTGTCCCGCATCCGGAGTGTAGATGCCCAGTCGTCCCGTGCGCGTTCTGATAGCATGTGACCACATTGATCACGACGGTGCCCTCCACGGGGGCGGCCGGCAGCTTCTGGAGCTGATTCGAGCGCTGCAGAACTCGCCGCACGTGGAGTTTACAGTGGTGATTCTGCGGCCCGCGACCAGCCTGGGACGCGAGCTGGTTGC
>DATGOL010000152.1:0-15448 GCA_035306065.1 Gemmatimonadales bacterium
CCGCTTCGCCCCAGCCGAGCCTCCACCCGAGCCTGGCCCCGAGCGCCGACTCCGGAATTGCAGGGTCATTTAAAGGAGGCGCAACACCGGCGAACGGCACGGAGGCGCGCTCGAATGCTCCACGAATATCGTTTACAGCCCACTAGGCGGACGCCGGCGGCTGCTTGCTACCCGCCGATTGATTCTGCGTCCACCACCCGAACACCCGGCGGCGGGTCGAAGGTGAAGGCCGAGCCTGGCACAGGAACGTTGGGTGCATAACTCGTTATGGTCACTGTGCGTTCCAGTCCCATGCTGTCCACAACGGTGAACTTCACGAGATTACCCGACGCGGGATCTACCCAGACAGTTGCGCGTGCGAAGGGCGCACTGGCGCGGGGCGTCAGGCGAAGTACTCGTGTTGCCTTTCCCTGAACCGTCTCGCTGCCACCATCTGCAACATTGAAGCGTTCGCGCGTATTCTCGAAGAAGAGCGATCCCAGGTCGTAGCTGCCGGCATTCGACTTCGTGAGCGTGCTCCGAAGTACCTGGCCCGGATTGGTACTCGGCACATACAGCCATACATGGCGTCCGTCAGCCACGATTCGATCGCCGGCGGGATCGGTGAAGTTGAATGCGAAGCGGTCGGGCTGCTGCCGCATGAATTCGCCCTCCGCGGTCACCCGGCTGCCTGTTTGCGAATTGACGATCAACTGGGTGAAGGTACCGCGGGCAGTACGGGCAGAATTGTAGGCTGTGGTAGCGCGGGCGATTACGGCGTCCACGTCCTGTCGGTCGGCGGCACCCGTGGCCTGAGCAGAGTCAACGGGCTGCGGGCTGCCACCTGACGCCGGCTCCGTTCCGCCGGTGGAACCGGTGGTGCCGCCTCCGGCTGCGCCGCTGCCGGGGGCTGAGGAGTCGCCTGTGGCGGCGACTCCGGCATCCGTGTCACTGCTGGAGACCGGCGTATCGGGTGACACCGAACTGTCGTACGCCGCGCCGCCTGACGCGACAGGCGTGCCGCCTTCCGATTCGCTTCGCGGTGCGCCGTCCGAGCAGGCGGCCGCGGCGAGCAGCGCTATGAACAGCGCCGTGCAACTCTTGCTGATCGTGGACATTGTCAGCCAGCCTGGCGAGCCGCGCGGCGCGCCTCGAGCATGTCGTTTCCGGTAGCAATCGAGCGCCCGATTGCCGCGGCGATCGGATGCAACTCGGACACCAGCCGGTTGAACTGATCGGGGAAGAGAGTCTGCGCGCCATCCGAAACGGCCTGATCGGGATTGGGGTGCACCTCGATGATCAATCCATCTGCGCCGGCTGCAAGCGCCGCACGCGCCATCGGTGGTACCTGATCGCGAAGCCCAGTGCCGTGGCTCGGGTCTGCCACGATAGGCAGGTGCGACAGCTTGTGCACGAGCGGTATTGCCGTGAGGTCGAACATGTTGCGAACCGCAGGATCGAAGCTGCGAACACCGCGTTCACACAATATCACGTCAGGGTTCCCCTCGGCGAGAATGTACTCGGCGCTGAGCAGGAACTCCTGAACCGTTGCAGCCATTCCGCGCTTCAGCAGTACCGGCTTGTTAAGCCGGCCAACTGCTTTAAGCAGTGAATAGTTCTGCATGTTGCGAGCGCCAATCTGTATGCAGTCGGCATACTCGGCTACCAGGCTTGCGCCCTTTTCGTCCATGGCCTCGGTTACGATGGCGAGCCCGGTTTCCTTCCTGGCAATCGCGAGGAACTCGAGACCCAGCTTTCCCAGGCCCTGGAAAGAGTAGGGCGAGCTGCGCGGCTTGAAGGCTCCGCCACGCAGGGCAGTGGCACCTGCTGCCTTCACGGCGCGGGCAGCCTCGATGATCTGCTCCTCGCTCTCTACCGAACACGGGCCGGCGATGATCGGCACTTCGTTTCCGCCAAAGCGAACACCCGGTTGTATCTCAACGATGGTATTATCGGGGCGCCACTCGCGAGATACCTGCTTGTACGGACGAGAGACGGCAATCACCTGTGCCACACCAGGCATTCCCGACACACCAGTGCCGTCCACCTGCCTGTCGTTGCCCACGAGACCTATCGCGGTGCGCTGCGCTCCCGGGAGCGGCAGCGGCTCGTACCCCATTGTGCGGATTGCCTCGCAGACTGCGTCCACCTGCACCTGCGTTGCATCTCGCTGCATTACAACCAGCATGCTTCCCTCAGAACTCGGTAGTCCACCCGTCGGTTGCGAGCGTGATGCGCCCCGTAAAACGCTCCGCCACGATCGCAGCGATGTCCACAGTTTCCACCGGCGGGTAGAAGTGTGTCAGCACCAGGTGAGAAGGCCGGGCAATTGCGGCGAGTGAGCCGCACTCCTCCGGCGTGAGATGTGTCGGCAGCCCCATGGCAGCCGGCAGCGAACACTCAGTCAGAAGAATATCGCATTCGCTGGCCCAGGTGCCGAGCTCCTCCTCATAGCCGGTGTCACCGGTATAGACGAGGCGCCGACCGTCGTGCTCCACTGAATATGCTACGCTCTCGGCGGTGTGGGGAACTGAACGGGCGCGAAGTTGCACGTCGTTGACAGGTTCCGCCGTGTCACCGGGTGGCAGCTCGGTGATCGAGAACGGATAGCCGGGGTCCAGTACCCACTCGCCGAAAGCGCTGGCGAGATTCGTCATGAGCTCGCTCGTACCCGGAGGGCCAATGATGCTCAGTGGCTCGGAGCGCGGCGGCAGCTGCCCGTATCGCCAGGCAAGCATCAGCAGTGGAAGGTCGCTGATGTGGTCTGCGTGAAAGTGGCTGAGCGCCACGTGGGTGATATCCTGCCAGCGAATGCCGAGGTGCGCCATTCGGTGCATGGCGCCTCCGCCGCAATCGAATAGAATGCGGGCGTCACCCACCTCTACCAGGTGTGCAGCGCTCACTCGCGATGAATGCGGGGAGACGGTGCCGGTACCTATTGTGGTGAGGCGCATGAGCAGGCGATTCTGATGGAACGAGAGACGGAATATCCGGAATGCATCGGGCATGCTGCGGCGTTGCGCAACGCACTTCGTAACTCGCCTAGACCTCAGCTTCCTCCAGGTCGGGCTTCAACTCCGGCGAAGTTCCGTTTCGCCCACTTCCATTCTGGTTCCTCACGCGCACGCCCACCACGCTGGACACACCCGGCTCCTGCATAGTGACGCCGTAAACCGCGTCGGCGGCTTCCGTTGTGGTGCGTGGGTTATGCGTGATCACGATGAACTGCGTGTTCTCCTTGAACTGGTTCAGCATGCGCACGAAACGCCCGATATTCTGGTCGTCCAGCGGTGCATCAACCTCGTCGAGCAGGCAGAACGGACTTGGCTTCGTAAGGAAAATGCCGAAGAGCAGCGAGAGCGCCACCAGTGCGCGTTCACCACTGGAAAGCAGGTGAATGCGCTGTGTACGCTTTCCGCGCGGCGACGCGTGAATTTCGATGTCGCAATCCAGCGGCGCTTCCGGGTTCTCCAGGCGCAAGTCGCACTCTCCACCTCCGAACAGCGACATGAAAATCTGCCGGAAGTTCTCACGAACCTGTGCGAAGGTGGCGAGGAACAGTTCCCGTGCAGTTGCATCGATCTCGCGGATGGCCTGCTGCAGCGAGTTGCGAGCATGTGAGAGGTCGTCGCGCTGCGTGGTGAGGAATTCCAGGCGGCGCACTTCTTCGTCATGCTCCTCGATTGCCAGGGGATTGACCGGGCCGAGCGACTCCACCTCCTGCCTCAGCGAGTCGGCCTCGGCACGCAGCGTTTCATCGTCAACCTCCACGGGGTTGGCCATCTCCAGCAACTCTTCCAGCGGACGCCGCCACTCGGTCTCCAGACGCTCACGGATCGAACGCTGGTTGCCTGCCAGTTCGGTGTACTCCAATTCCGCCTGGTGCAGAGCTTCAGCCAGTGCCGACGCCTGACGACGGATCTCGGACAGCGAATGCTCGGCGTTCGTGAGTGCTTCGTCCGACTCGAGAAGCTCCTTTTCCGCGGCGGCCAGGTGCGACTCTCCGTCCTTCAGGCGCGCCTCACGAGTCCCCAGCTCCAGCTTCCACGCAGACATCTGCTCGGACAGCTGGTCGTCCGCACTCGAAAGCGTGGTGAGCTCCTTCTCCAGCGATGCCATCCGCTCCTCGGCCGTGGCAAACTCCTGCGCCAGGCGACGCTCACGGTCCTGTGACACGTGAAGACGTGCCTGCAGCTGTGCCATGGCAACCTGGGCGGCGGAGCGTGCCTCACGCGCACTCTCGTGCAGCGTAGCTGCCTCCTGCAGTTTCGTGCGACCCGCACCCGACCTCTCCTCGGCGCTCGATCTGTTCGCCTCCAGCTCGGTGCTGCGTTCCACGAGCGCCTTCACACGCTCCTGGAGATCGGAGCGACGCTTTACGAGTCGCTCCATCATCGCGTTTGCTTCCGCCAGTTCCCGCCCGATGCGCTGGTGGCGCCGCTCGGCCTCTACGCGGTGCTCCTCCGCACGGCGGGAGTCGCGATGCGCAGCGGCAGCAGCGTCCGCAGCCGCCGTTGCTGCACGATCCGCAGTCTGCAGTGCCGTACGCAGTTCATCCGCCTCCGCTGCAATCAGTTCGCGGGCACTCTGCGACTCGTTTAGCGCTCCACGAAGCTCTCCAAGCTCCGCACGACGGCGCAACGGCCCTGGTCCGCTCACCGCTCCGGGAAGCCATACGGCTCCACGGGAGTCCACGAACGATGTGCCGTCGTCCGAGGTGTTCACCCCGCCCAGCAGAGCACGAACCCACGAACGAGCTTCGCCGTGTGCGCTGACTCGTGCCGCGAGCGTATTCAACTCGGCCGCGGGAAGGGAAGCGTTGGCTTCGATGTCCGGTATCGAGTCCAGCGGCAGAAGAAGCAGGGGACCCGGATTGGCGCGAGCGTGCCAGCGTCGGATGTCCTCTGCTACCGCGCGGTCGCGCACGAGAACGGCGTGCAGGTTGACGCCGAGGAACCGCTCGACGAGAAGTGCGGAAGACTGGCTGGCGTCAATGAAGTCGGACAGCGGCCCGATGACTGCCTTCTCACCGAACTGCGCGCGGTCCTTGAGAAGCCGCGCTGCGGCCGGTGCGAGTCCTACCCGCTCACGCTCCAGGCTCTCCAGTGCGTTCATCTTGCCCTGGAGCGCCGCAACGCGCTCCTCGGTGCGCGCGAGTTCCGCACGGGCTCCCGCCTCACGCTCACGTGCTGCCTTGGCGGCCTCACGCGCAGACGCCAGCTCGCTGTCGGTATTCTTTACGGTTTCACGAGCTGCCTCGGCAGCTTCCGTTGCCTGGCCCAGTTCACGCGAACTTGCATCCAGGCGGTCCTGCACGTGCGAAAGCTCTGTTTCCAGCGTGGCAGCACGCTGAACCACGTCTGCCAGTTCCCGTTCTCCGCTTTCACGGTCCAGCTCGCAGCGCCGAAGCTGCTCATGCAGTTCGCGAAGCCCGCGTTCGGCCTGGTCAACTTCGGAACGAGCAGACGCCACCAGGTTGCGCGCCTGTTCCTCCTCCGCAACTCGAGCCTCGAGCTGCTGTGCAGACGCGGCTTCCTCCGCAACCAGGGCAGCCAGTTCCTGTGCGGCAGCCTCGCGATCGGATACGACCCTTACGCCGAGTGCCTCGCCTTCGCGGCGTTCCAGCTCTGCACGTTCCCGGCGTGACTGCGCGTTGCGCCTGCGCTCCTCGGCCACCGCCATTTCGCCGCGGAGCTGTGCAACCTGCTCACGCTGGGTGCTCGTGAGGCGCGCCAGCTCGTTCCTGCCGGCTTCCGCGCCCATTCGCCGCGCATGAGCAGTCTCGCGAGTGCTCTCGGCCACAGTCACCTGCTCACCGGCGCGCGGAGCACTTTCACGGAGTTCGCCAATGCGAGACTCCAGGTCGCCAGACGCCGCCCGCTGCGTTTCCAGAACGCGTCCCGCCAGCGTTACCTCAACGTCGAAGCGGCGCTTGGTAAGCTCCGCGCTGCGCTCTGCGCGCCGGCGCTGCCTGGCGAGTGACCGCACCTGGCTCTGCACCTCCGCCAGCAGGTCGTCCAGGCGGGACAGGTCTACCGTGGTTTCTTCGAGCCTGCGCTCGGTGCTGCGGCGCCTGTCGCGATACAGCCCCACGCCGGCTGCTTCCTCGAACAGTTCACGACGGTCATCAGGGCGATCGGACAGCAGCGCGTCAATCGCCCGCGCCTCGATCACAACGCCGGTGTCACCACCAAGACCGGTGCCACGCAGCAGGTCCTGAATGTCCCGCAGGCGACACGGTGCGCGATTGAGGAAATAGTGGCTCTCTCCCGAGCGGGAGAGCCGCCTGGTGATGACAACCTCACGGAACGGAACAGGGAGAAGCCCTTCGTCGTTGTCGAAGTGCAGCGATACCTCTGCAACGCTCACGGGACGCCTGGCGGATGATCCCTGGAAGATCACCTCATCCATCTTCGCGCCACGCAGCGCACGTGCACGCTGCTCGCCGAGTACCCATCGCACCGCATCCGATACGTTGGACTTGCCGCACCCGTTAGGGCCCACAATCGCCGTTACGCCATCCTCGAAGAGGAGCTGCGTATTGTCAGCGAACGACTTGAAGCCGTGCAGCTCCAGCTTGCTCAAACGCACTCAGTCCAATCTCCCGGTTCGGTACGCAATGACCGTCTCCACGCCGTTGCTGCGCAGTTGGCCGGCCAGGTACTGTGCCTGCTGTGGTGTTTCAAATGCACCCACATAGATATGGGCAGTTCCGTCTGGCTGCTGCAGGACGTACGCGCCGATCTCGCGCTGCCTGAGCTGACGTGCACGCTGGCTGGCTGACGCAGGCGTGAGGTCCGACGCTACCCGAAGCGCGATAGGCGAACGTATCACGCGCCCCGCATCTGCTCCCATCACCCCGGCGGCGCGCGCAGCACGGAGAAGTGAATCAGCGCGCGATGACGCCGAATACGCACCAGCAACCACCCGGAACCAGCGCGTGGTGTCCGGCTCTATCGTTACCGGCGATACGGAGGCCGCCGGCAGCACTGCCGGAGAAGCCACGAGGAACCGCCAGGCGCTCTCGCCCGTGGTGGAGCTCACGAGCTCAACGCTGAATGGTGTTGCGCCTGCAGAATCAGCCGGATTTACCACGCGTGCGCTGTTGCGGAAGTCCACCACGGTTGATTCGGTGGTGTCCACCACGCCCGGCGCCTCACGCGACGTGGTGCCTGCAGCCACCGATGTGTCCGTGGTACGCTCGGCGGCATTTCCGCCGCGCATGAAGTACCACGCAATTGCAGCAATCGCCACCAGAACCAGGGCCGCCCATACGAGCGGGTTCGGCCCGCTTTCACGACCCATGGGGTTCATGCGCGGTGCGCGGGAACGTTCTTCGCCGGCATCACTGCTTCGGCCTGCAGATCCGCTCATTTCGGCTACAGCGTCAGCTTTGGTCGCGGCCGCAGCAGCACCGGTGGTAGACGCGGCCGCGGTGGCGGCCGCAGACACCTGCGTAGATTCCACGTCGGCAGTGGACGCGGCAGGCATGTTCTCGGTTAGTTCCGGGCCGCGTGCGGCGGCAGGCATGCTGCCCGTGTACGACGGGGGAACGCCGGCAGCACGTTCGCCAGGCAGTGTCTCCACAATGTTCGGCAGGGTGCGCAAGCGTGCAGACGGCCCCACGAGCACGACACCCTCCGCCACATTCGCGAGCGACTCCAGCGCCGGAATCTCCGGCGACACCAGTACGACCGCCAGCGAGTGCGACTCACGGAACGTCGCCCGGAGCCTGCGCCACCTGTCGTGCCTGATGATTTCCTCGTCGGCGTCCTGCGTGCCGGTGGGCACCACGAAGAGCAGACCTTCTTCGTCCACCTGCCTCGATACGCGAGCCAGGCTCACTCCGTGAAGCAGAGTGTCAACGATGCCGTGCGGGTCGTCGTCGCTGATGAGGTCCTGCAGAGGGGCCGCTCCACCAGTGAGGTCAATGACTGCCACCCTGCGTGCATGCCTGTTCTGGGCGCGGGCCAGGCCGAGGGCCGCTAACGCTGCCGCACGGGAATCCTCACCGGCAACCAGAATCATCGAGCGCTGATCAGCAACGGGCGAGGCATTGTCACCTTCGGTGATCCATGCATCAACGTCGTGCGGTTCTGACATCGTCAGCGACCCTCCTCGTAAACCCAGTACGAACGTCCTGCTGCACGACCAACCCGCTCCGCCTCTTCGCGGGTGGCATATGGTCCGAGCAGCACTCTGAAAATTGCAGTACCCGCGCGTTCGGTTGCCTCGACACGCGGGTGCTGACCGTCCACCGTTATCTGCGCCGCCAGTTCCCGCGCGCTCTCCTCTGAGAGCAGTGCGGCGAAGGAAACCACAAAACCCGATTCGAGCGGCACCGTCGCTATTGCTGCAGAATCCACCGATGTCGTATCTGAAACGGCAATGGCGCTGTCTGCAGCCTGATCAACCGGCGCAGTCGAATCAGGTTCCTGTGCGGGCGGTTCAGGAGCGGATGCAACCGGCGCTCGCACCTCTTCGCTTTCATCTGCACGGGCGCGGAATCCATCCCAGAAGAACGAATGCCACAGGTCCGCTGCACCGCCGGCCACGGTTCTCGTTACGAGAAGGCTCGTGCCGTCCAGAATGTGCACGTCGCGGCCCGCTGCCAGCACGAGTGATCCATCCATCGTAACAAAAGGCAGATCATGACGCCACGCGGTACGTACCGTACCTGCCACGGCGCGATCCGCAAGCGTGATCACCCAGGCTGAATCGCCGGATTCCGGCCGCACCAAAAGGTAGCGGCCGAACGGGTCCATTCGCAGTTCTCGAGGCTGACCCGTGAGCTCCACGCGGCCCGTGATCCCTTCCTCGTACCGATCTACCACCGCTACACGATTGTCATTCGCCTGAGCCACGAACAGCCTGTCGCCGCTCGGCGTTGAGACAACGTGCAGAATGGAGTCAGGAAAGGTGATGGTCGGCAGTGCAGTGAGCTGCTGGCCGTGAAGGCCGAGCAGGTCATTGCCCGAAGCGAGGTAAACGCGGTCGCCGATGTTCGTTTGCAGTACCTGCTGGGCAGACGCCACCACAGCGCTGTCCGATACCTCCGTTTGGGGCGGGTGCAGTCGCCAGATGCGCGTGGCGCCGCCATCGGCGGCCAGCACCAGGAGCCAGCCGTTCGGCTGCGGAAGCACGTTCGTAGCGGGAACCGGTGGGGTAAAGGTCCACCTGTCGCCGGACGGACCCGCCCGGAGTACCGTGCCAGCCGAATCGGTTCCGTAAACCCGGGCGCGACCGGCTGGAACCAGGCCATTCATCTGGAGGCTGCGGGGAGCGACGCCAATGGCGTCTCGCCGGAGGTCGATCCAGATGGGGCGTCCGTTGCTGTCCGCCAGCGAGAGCACTCCGCTTTCCTCGTCGAAGGCGAGGGCGGATGCCGGCGCAGGCAACGCAGAGGAACCCGTCCAGACAACGGAGTCGAGCGCCGGGAAGTGGTGCACGCGAGCACTCCCGCCATCGAGTGGAACTCGGAGGACGAAGTGCTCCGGACCGACGTCGGAGGCTGAAGCGGGTGCGCTTGAGGCGCTGGAGTTCTCGGGGCGATCGCCTGCGGAGCACGCAACGAGAACCAGCGCGAGAGCGGCTAGAATTCGCACCCGGTCAAACTAGCGGATGTCTGGCGGTGCGGGCTAGGCACGAGTGGGTTGCGGTGTGGGCTGGTTAGCACCGATCGCGCGGTGTGAGCCTGCCACGAGCCGATTACCAAACTCACTGGCAGGCGCCGGATAGCGGTCGGGAAAGGGCGAAACGCTTCGCGTAGCCCCGGTTGCGGCCTGACATCCCAGCGCGCGAGGCGGAGCCGCCACCCTGGCTGAAGATGTCGTACTGGAACTCGTGCACCATCTCGTGCATGAGCACACGCTCGAAGTCCCGCATCTCACCGGTGAAGAACACCATGTTGCGGTGACGAAGGAAGTCAGTCACGCCGCCGGTACCTTCGCCAGGGTTTCCGGTAATGTTGTTCCGGGCGAAGTCCATTCGTGAGGCGAACAGGACTATCGGCTTGCTCTCGCGGAATGGCAATTGAGAGTGCGGCAAGCGCCAGTCCAGGATTCTCATCCGCCCCCTCAAAGGAACCTGACCGGAGGCGTCGGTCGTGCAGATCCGGCGTCAGGCTTCGATCTGCACCACTTCCGCGTCTCCCCACAGCCGCTCCAGCTGGTAGAACTGGCGCAGCGTAGGATGAAACACATGCACCACGATGTCCACATAGTCGAGCAGCGCCCAACGTCCCTGCTGCAGTCCCTCTTCGTGATGCACTCGCGTGCCTTCCTTCCCGAGCTGCTCCACGACATGCTGTGCGATGGAGCGAACATGGGTGTCGGAATTGCCGGACGCAATTACGAAGAAATCGGCCATGTCGGTAACGCCGGCGAGGTTGAGTACAACCACATCGGCAGCCTTCAGTTCCAGGCAGAGTTCAGCGGCGCGCCTGGCGAGTGCTTCGGAGGTTGCTGGGGCCTTCGTGGAGGGCATTCGGCGGAGAGGGAGGTGAACAGCGCCGGCAGTGAATGCCGGGTCTCAAGGTAGGATAACGCCCGGCGCGCCTCGGCACACCACGGGACATTGCGTCGGTACATTCGAGGCGGGGCCGTCAGGCGCACCGCCTGGGGAAGCAGGTATAAGACCAGCTCAATGCATAGAATGCCAGGCTGCGAACGGCTCGAAAGCCGGCCACAGCCTGACTCATCCAGCAGCTACTGCTTGATCACCCAGACCTTCAGCTCCGGCTTTACGTCCGCGTGCAGCTTTACCGGAACGCGATATACGCCGAGTGCCTTGATCGGCTCGGGCAGGTCAATCTGTCGCTTCTCGATGTGAAAGCCCTGCGTCTCCAGCTGCTGGGCGATGTCTGCAGAGGTGACGGAACCGAACAGCTTACCTTCGTCTCCGACACGCGCGGAGAAGGTGACGGACACCTCTTCGAGCTTCTTTGCGAGGCCTTCGGCAGCTTCTCGACGAGCTGACTCTGCGGCCTCCAGGCGCGAACGCTCCTGTGCAATTCGCTTTTTGTTGCCCGGAGTTGCCTCGTAGGCCAGGCCGCGGGGCAGCAGAAAGTTGCGTGCGTAGCCCGGGGACACCTTCACGATGTCTCCAGTGTGACCGACGCTATCGATCGATTGGCGAAGAATTACTTCCATGGGTGTACTCCAGACGTTAGGGGGTCGGCCTTGCCCGGCGGCGCCAGTCTGCCCAGGTGTCCACCAGCCCTATCGTGAGGGCGGTTGCGCCCACAAAAGGCCACAGGATCACTGAAATGACCAGTAGCAGCGCCGTCATGGCGCGTCCAGGATTGAGATACCAGCTCAGTACACCGAGCCCGCGCAGCAGGTAAAGTGCACCGAAAAATAGCAGCAGGTTCAGTCCCAGCAGCCGCAGTTCGGCAAGCGAAGGAAGAACCGAGAGTGTTATTCCCACGATCAGCCCCCAAACGAGCTGATCGCTGAATCGGAGTTCGCGAAGTGGCGAAAGCGGAGGCCCCAGCCGCGTTCGCGAAATCCTGTGATACAGCGCCCACGTCAGCCCGAACGCAGCAAGCGTCTGCAGCGCCAGGAATGCCGGGAACAGCAGCGAGCTTGGACGGGGAAGCGTTCGGAGTTGTGCCTCGGCCTGCGCCATCAACTGCTCGGATGACGGATTGTCTGCCACGTACGACCGCCACTCCGGCGCTGCGAGCACCCGGTCGGCACTCGCGGCCCACTCCTCTACACGATCCCTGTACTCGCGCTCTATGACGCCTGTAATCCGCTCCGCCGGCAACTGGGAACTGATCTGCAGTGCGAGCGCCGCCGCAAGAGCGAGCCCGATCGACACCAGCGCTCGAGGGAGAAAGTGCTGCATGCCTCCCACCAGCGTAACGATGCCGAACAGCGCGGACACAAGCACGCTCCAGCCAAGTGCCAGCAGCGTGAACGACGAGGCACCATCTGCTGTGCGAAAACCCACCCACACGGCAAGCCCAATCCATGCGACTGCCAGGAGCACGCGTCCGCCGGCCCACCAGCCCGCCAGGGCGCAGCAGGCAAGTGCCGGCACGAGCAGGAGCGTGCCCGGCTCCACGGGTACCAGAACCCGCAAAACCGGAATTGTGGGGAGAAGCAGAAACGCCGCGAGAGCGAGGAGAACCAGCCCCCAGCGCTGAGCCTTCGGCGCTTCTGCCTGGGTAGAGCTCGCGGTGCTTACGACGACTGTCCCCGGGTGTACGGAATGAGTGCCAGGTAGCGCGCCTTCTTGATTGCCTTGGCGAGCTGCCTCTGATGGCGCGCGCTCACCCCGCTCAGCCGGCTCGGCAGAATCTTGCCGTTCTCGGTGATGAAGCGGGAGAGCATGCGCTCGTCCTTGTAGTCGATCCAGCGGATGCCTGCATCAGCGATCGGATCTGCTTTCTTCTGGCGACGCATGGTCAGTCGTCCTCCTCGTCATCGTCCTCGTCATCGTCGTCGTCGCGGCGGCCGCGACCGTCGGCATCGTCATCCTCGGAACGCGGCGGTGCGCCGAGTTCGTGCTCATGGAGCGAGACGAGCCAGCGGAGAACTCCATCGTCGAGCTTCAGTGCGCGCTCGAACTCCGGGAGAGTCTCGGGATTGGTGGTGATGCGCGCGACGACGTAGAAGCCGGTGTCGCGGTTCTTGATCTTGTATGCGAGCTGGCGGCGTCCCCAGAGGTCGAGGGTGACCTCTTCCGGGTTCTCGACTACCAGCTTGTGGAAGCGTGAGAGCTTCTCGTTGATGGCGTCATCTTCGAGTGCAGAATCGAAGATGTAGACCACCTCGTATTCGCGGGTCATCGCGTGGCAAACCTCCCTTTGGTCATTGGGCCGTCGTCCGCCGGTTGCCGGGGCAGTCGAAGGGCGGCGTGCGGGAATCGCGCGCCGTATGTTGAGTCCTGAAACGTAGAACGGCCGGTGGGATCTGGCAATGACGGGGCCTGCGGCGAGCGCCCTCTGGCGCTGCCGCCCGGCAGCCTCCATCATTTCGCATCCCCGGCGGAGATGCGCTGCATGGAAATCCTCGAAATGTTGCGGACCATGGATCCGCGTGCGATGGCGATGTTCGCCGTCGTGGCAATCGTGGGTTATGGTGCGGACCGCGCTCGCGTAAACCGCGCGCGTAGGCGCGTGGAAGACTATTTGCGTTCCCACCGCTACACGGTGAAGCGCATCCGTCGGAGCAGGCGGCCGCGCCTGGTCAGCATTGAATCGCGACACACGGTACACTTCGAACTGGATGTCTTCGACCTGGAGTTCAATATCCGACGCCACGGCTGGGCGAGTGTCCCCTCCAGCAATGCGACGATCTTTTCAGGCGATGTACGTGTGGAATGGGAAGGGGAGCCCGACGATTTCGGCTCCGCGCTACCGCCGCTCAACTGAATCAGTGTAGATGATCGCGTCCATGCAGTGCCGAGCAGACAGTGCCTTACGCCGGGTTTTCAGGACGGCAGCGCTCCTGATCGCGCTCTCCGCGACAGCGTGCAACCGGGATGGTGGTTACGACGTGGTGGATCGGGCGGAACTGACACTGGCCGCCGCGGCGTCGATGCCCAACGACACGGTTCCCTCGATTCGGGTGGTAGGGGACGAGACCGTGTATCCGTGCGCGAGAATCCTGCCGGGTGCTGACGCCACCTGGCAGGGTGACACGCTGCTCGTGACGCAGCGCGAACTGACGGGCCGGGCAGCGAGGGCCCGTGTGTTTTGCGTGCCGTACAACGTTCCGGCCCGGACCGAGGGAGTGGAGAGCACTTCTCGCACGTATCCGCCCCAGCCGCATGGAGATCAGCCGGGGTACGGCGGATGGGTGAAGCGGGACACATTGCCGGTGTAGTCCGGCGGATGGGTGAAGCGGGACACGTCGCCGGTGTAGTGCGGCGGCTGAATCGGCGTGCAGGCGGCGGAGTCCGGAATCATTGTTGACTGGGGGTTTGCGCACCGCTCGCTGCGCGAATACAATTCCGAGTAATGTATTCCCGTATAGATTTGCACAGCACCGGGGAGCCGGTCGTTCTCTGCACCAGCGGGTCGGGTGAGGTACGGCTCTGCCCTGACTGCGGTGACATGGAACTCAGCTTCGGCAACCTCATACTCGCCCTGACGCCTGACGACGCAGATCGGCTCGCCAGGCAGGTGACCGAGCTGCAGGACCCGGACGCATTGGACTCGGAAACCGTTATACAGCTCTCCGAGAACGGAATCGGAGCGCGCTTCAGCCAGGCCGAGCTGCGGGAGTTGCTCGCACTCCTGGAGGGCGCCGGCTCTCTCCGAACACACTCGCTGATGGAATCCATCTGCGCACCACGCAACGCGCACATACCGATCGTTCACTAGACTCTCGCATGCCAGTTAGAGGACCTCGCCTCAGAATCGTTCGCCGTTTCGGCACTCAGCTCCCCGGCCTCACCCGCAAGGACGCCACCAAGCGCCCCAACCCTCCGGGACAGCACGGGCCCTCTACTCGACGCAAGAAGACGAGTGAGTACCGCCGTCTCCTCCTCGAGAAGCAGAAGGTTCGCTTCAACTACGGCGTAACCGAGCGTCAGCTGCGAAACATCCTGGCAATCGCGTCGAGAAGGGCGGGCAGAACGGGCGACAACGTGCTCACGCTGCTCGAGAGTCGCCTCGACAACATTGTGTTCCGCCTCGGATTCGCGGCTACCATTCCTGCGGCGCGCCAGCTGGTGAGCCACGGACATGTTCGGGTGAACGGCAGGCGGCTGGACCGACCGTCAGCTCAGCTCCGCAGTGGCGACATCGTTACGCTTTCTCCGGGAGCGCGGAATATTCCGGCTGTCGTGGCCCAGGCAGAGAAGGGGCCCGAAGTGAGGCTTCCGAGCTTCCTGGCACTCGATCTTGACGACAAGTTCGCGGGCAGGGTACTCAGCGAACCAATGGCGTCCGACGTGCCGTTCGAGATCAACGCGAACTCGATCGTGGAGTACTACGCGAGATAAGTACCGGTCTTGACCGGAAGAATTTGACAGGAGGCCATCTCTGTGAACAGAGATGGCCTCCTGCGCAGTGGTCGGGGTGCCTGACGCGCGATGCGGTCATGCACTTTCACGTCCGACTCTCTGACTGTCCAGGCTAGCAGCAGCGTCAGTTCATCTCGACGCGCTGCACTCTCACCTCGAGCGTCCACCGGTGCGGCGCAGCACGATTCTCGGGCAGGTACTCCACGCTCCAGCTGCGAGCACGGACACCATGAAGATTGAAGCTGTTGCTGTGTCCGCTGGTCATCACGGTCGATGAATCAAGCGCCGCGGCGGTGGGCACGACGGATGAGAGGAGCTGCGCCCATCGGTCATTCGCGCCATTGACTCGGGCGCTCGTGCAGGCAAGCTCGAGTTCGTAATTGGTGTAGGCGCTTCGTACGGCCACGGACTGCTGGTTGAAGCGGAACGGCGTGCAACGCTCCAGCCTGACGTTGACAGCTGACGATCCTGGTACCGAGCCGGAGCCGAG
>DATGOL010000153.1:0-14420 GCA_035306065.1 Gemmatimonadales bacterium
CACGCGCCAAGGCCGGAGGGCTGGGACGGGCGTGCGGGCGAGCGGGTGGTGGCTGCACTGCTCAACGTACACATTCCGGTGGATGCGGTTACGCCCACTTCATCGCAGTCGGCGGTTCCGGTCGGATAGGCAGGGCGGCTCGGTGGCTGGCGGCTCCTCAGCGGGCGGCCATGCAGCGGGCGGCCATGCGGGGCGAAGCGAGGTGCCTGCGGAGATCCGAGCCGGTGACGCCGGGCAACCCGAATGGCCGGAACGCGACACACAGGCGTTGTTACTCCAATCGAATCATTCGTTCCGATAATGAGATACTGGCTCCTCAAGTCCGAACCCGACAGCTACTCCATAGACCACCTGTGGGCGGAGCCCGGACGCACCACCTTCTGGGATGGCGTGCGGAACTACCAGGCGCGCAACTTTATTCGCGATGACATGAAGAAGGGCGATCTCGCGTTCTTCTATCACTCGGGCGCACCCGCCCCGGCAATTGCCGGAATCGTGGAGATCACTCGCGACGCCTACGCCGATCCGTCGGCGTTCGAGCCCGGTTCGAAATACTTCGATTCGAAGAGCGATCCGGACAACCCCACGTGGTTCGTGGTGGATGTGAAGGCGAAGAAGAAGTTCAGCGAGCCCATTACACTCGCGGAGCTCCGCGATGTTAAGGGCCTGGACGGGATGGAGTTGCTCAAGCGTGGAAGCCGGTTGTCGGTGCAGCCGGTGAGTGAGCGGCACTGGAAGGTGATCAACGAGTTGCGTGGCTGAGCAGGTGGCCCGTTGCGCGTCCGCAACAGGGTCGTCGCTCACCGGATCACCTGCCACTGTATCCGGCGCCCGCCGCCGGCGCCAGCCAACTGATCTTCAAGGCGTACTTCCTGCACCCCTCGATCTGTCATGAGCTCACCCGTCGCAACTGATCCGGCCGAACAGCTGGCGCTGAACCCCGAGAGTGACTCGGTGGCCGAGTCTGCTGCACCGGAGTTTGTCGAGGCGCAGGCGACCGCTGACTCCAATGCAGCCACGAAGCTGCCGAAGGCGAAGTCCAATTTCCCGGAACGGGTATTCACCCCGGCGAGGGAGAACCTGCTTCCGGTAGCGCTGGCGGCCGTCGCATTCGTGCTTCTGTTTGCGCGCCCTGCCCAACTGCTCGCGAATGACTGGTGGAACAACCCGGAGGCGGGCCACGGTCTTCTGCTCGCGCCGCTGGCCATCTGGTTTGCCTGGAAGAGTGGTATCCGGAACGATGCAAAGCCGAACATTGCGCTGGGCATCACGATAATCGTGGGCGCAGTGCTGCTACGCTACATGTCGGGGCTGGCCGCCGAGTTGTACACCATGAGGCTGTCCATGGTGGGAGCGCTTCTCGGCGTAACCGTATTCGTTTACGGAGTGAGGCAGGCGCTCCACTGGTGGTTGCCGTTCGTAATGATCTGGCTGAGCGTTCCGCTTCCGGAACTCGTTACAAGTCAGCTTGCGCTGCCGCTGCAGTACAAGGCATCGCAGATGGGTGCCGCACTGCTATCGTGGCGCGACATACCCGTTCGTCTCGATGGCAACGTGATTCTCATGCCTGGCCAGAAGCTGTTCGTGGCGGAGGCATGCAGCGGGCTCCGGTCGCTCACGTCGCTCATCGCTCTCGCGGTGCTGATGGGTGCGCTGTGGCTGAAGCATCCCGGGTTCAGGATGCTGCTGCTCGCGCTGGCCATTCCAATTGCCATCGTGATCAATGGCATAAGGGTGTTCCTTACCGGTTTTCTGGTTTTCTTCGTGAGCCCCGAGATGGGAACGGGCTTCATGCACACAACAGAAGGGTGGTTGCTCTTCCTCGTTTCGTTCGCGCTGATCGGCCTGGCTGCTGGCGCAATTGCGATTGTGGAGAAGCGGATTGCCTCACGTCGCGCCAACTCGCAGGTGGCACATGCTTAACTGGCACAGGTACGTTCCCGCAGGATTGCTGGGCATTGGTTGCCTGATGCTGTTGTCGGTGCAGTCGCAGCGCTCGATGGCGCTGCAGGCGCCGCTCACGGGAGTTCCTGCGCCTATCGACGGGCTCAGGGCGGAAGATCTGGTGGTTCCGGATGATCAGGTTCAGGTGGCTGGAATGACCAGTTACGTGAACCGTGTTTTCTACCGAGATACGATTCCTGCCTACTCGATGTACGTGGGTTTCTACGACAGCCAGTCACAGGGGAAGACGGTCCACTCGCCCAAGAACTGCCTTCCGGGCGCCGGATGGGAGGCGATGGACGCGGGCACCGTGAAGCTGGCGGCATCGAACGGCAAGGAAGCAACGGTAAACCGGTACCTGATTGCGAACGGCAACATGCAGGCGCTGGTGTACTACTGGTACCAGGGTCGAGGCCGCGTGGCGCATAACGAGTACCTCGTGAAGTGGGACTTGCTGCGTGATGCGGCTCTGGAGCGCCGCACCGATGAGGCCCTGGTACGTCTGGTGGTGCCGGTTGTGGCGCCGGCGGCAGCCAGCCACGAGCAACTGCAGGCGGCGCAGGCGGTTGCGGAAGAGATCGCCCGGGAAGCTGCGACGCAGCTGGTGGTGTCGCTGGAGGAGTTTCTGCCGAGCTGAGCGGCGAGATGTGGGACGAACGGGTGGTGGGGTCGTGGGTTTGATTCGTTTTTGGTTCGCGTCGTTGGCCGCGCCCGGATCGTCGCGCTCGCAGCCTCGCTCGTAGTGCTTCAGCCCCGATCGACCACGCGCCCCGCCTTCATGCCTTGCCAACTATGCCGCCGCGTCGAACGCCGCGCCCGGTGCTGTTCCACTCATCGCACCCGTTCCGCGTAACAGCGCAACGCATCCGGCATAGCGGGTATCTTCCGACCACGTCGCCCGCGCATCTGGCCGGTACGTCAGCCCCACCAACCGATCGGTCAGCGCTATCGGTGTATTATGCACCGTACCAACGTGACGATAGAGGTTGCGCTCTAGTAGATTGCTGCACGCCGGCCGCGTGCGTCGGCATCCTACCGACAGATGCGAGTGCGCAGCGACCACAGCGGCGGTTGCTGCGGCCACAGACATGGAGACTGCGGGAATGACGAAGACGGGAAGTGCAGGGACCGACGAGAACGCCGGAGCTCTCGAGATTCGAGACACGCGAACTGGATCCGAGTACCAGATGGGACTCATCGGTCCCGGCACTGAAGGAGACATCGCGGTAAGGGCGCTGGACCTTCGCCAGGTAAAGCAGAGCGACGACGAGTTCGGCATGCTCAGCTACGACCCTGCCTACATGAACACCGCGTCATGTCGCAGCGCCATCACCTACATAGACGGCGACAAGGGAATCCTGCGTTACCGCGGATATCCCATCGAGCAGCTGGCCGAGAAGTCCACCTTCCTCGAGGTGGCATGGCTGCTACGCAACGGTGAACTGCCAACGCAGGGCGAGTACAACGACTGGGTGCACAACATCACGTACCACACGTACGTGCACGAGAACATCAGAAAGTTTCTCGAGGGATTCCGCTACGACGCGCATCCCATGTCCATGCTCTGCTCCACTGTCGCAGCGCTCTCGGCGTTCTATCCGGAAGCGCGTCGCATACATGATGAGGAGCAGCGGAGCATCTCGATCGTGAGGTTGCTCGCGAAGCTGCCTACGCTCGCTGCATTCGCCTACCGTCATGCAAAGGGACTGCCGATCATCTACCCCGACAATGACCTCAGCTACGTGGAGAACTTCCTCTCCATGGTGGCGCGCATGTCGGAGTCGAAGTACGAGGCGAACCCCGTTTTCGTGAAGGCGCTGGAGGTGTTGTTCATCCTGCACGCAGACCATGAGCAGAACTGCTCAACGAGTGCCGTTCGTGCCGTGGGATCTTCGCACGTGGATCCGTTCTCTGCGGTTGCCGCAGGCATTGCCGCGTTGTTCGGGCCACTTCACGGCGGCGCGAACGAGGCAGTGCTCCGGATGATCGAGGAGATCGGCGACAAGAAGAACGTTGCTGCGTTCATTGACGGCGTGAAGAGCGGCAAGGGTCAGCGCCTGATGGGCTTCGGTCACCGGGTGTACAAGAGCTACGATCCGCGTGCGCGCATCGTGAAGCAGCTTGCAGACCAGGTGTTCGAGCAGGTGGGCATGGACCGCGACCTGGAGATTGCGCTCGAGCTGGAGCGGATTGCGCTGTCTGACGATTACTTCAAGGAACGCAAGCTGTATCCTAACGTGGACTTTTACACGGGGCTGATTTATCGCTCCATGGCGTTCCCCACGGACTTCTTCACCGTGCTGTTCGCGGTTGCGCGTACTGCCGGCTGGCTGGCGCAGTGGGAGGAGATGCTGCTGGACAAGGAGCAGAAGATTGCACGTCCGCGGCAGATCTACGTTGGCTCGCCCTCGCGCGACTACGATGGCAAGGTGAGCGACCTGTATCCCCAGGTGAACTCGAAGGCTTCGCTGATAAAGTAGGGAAGCCGGTGTAGAAGCGCGGTCTGAATTCCCGGCCGCCGCGCAGTTCGAACTGAGCGAGTTCACCTTCGAAAGCAGCGATATCCAAAGCATGCGCCCCGGCCATACCGGCGGGGCGCTTTTCGTTGTGTCCACCGCTCGAAAATCCGTGCGAGACACCGTTCTCCGCGGGTGACACGCCCCACCCAGAATCGTCATTCATGCAACCGCTCCGCACACAAGCGGTGGATAGTTGTGCACCCGAATGAAAGCACCACTCGCAGCCACCTTCCGGAACACGTGCATCCCGTACTTTCACAGCAGATAGCCACGATCTTCGGAACAACGGAGCGCGTGCCAGACACGGTTCAGGTTCTCGCTGCTCTCATTGACGAGGCGTACCGGCAGGCAGACACGGACCGGGCGGAGCTCACCGCCCTCATCGAGGGTGCCTCCCGGCAGCTTCTGGAAGACGGTCTGGAGTTCGATGCCGCCGGCAACGAGTTCCGTGAACTGTTCAACCTGAATCCGATTCCGATGCTGGTGTGCTCGGAAGTCGGCCACACCGTGCTCGCGGTGAATGAATCGGCGGCAGGGATCGTGGGCGGCATTCCGGCAACACTCGTTGGACGTCAGCTGGATTCGCTTGCGCCGGGCATAGAGGAGCTGCTTACAGCGTCGCCACAGAGCGGCAACGGCGGGCGGCAGCTTGGCGAGCAATACTGGCGCCGCGATCGCGGGCCGGAGCTCGTGCTCAACCTGATTGCACACCCGGTGCGCTTCAATGGAGCCGCCGCCACGCTCATCCTCGCCGTAGACGTAACCGAGTCGCACCGCGTTCGTGAGGCGCTCGAGGAGAGTGAGGAGCGCTACCGTCTGCTGCTCGAGGAAACCCCGGAAGGAATCGTGGTTCATCGCGCTGGCAAGCTGCTGTACGCGAATCCCGCTGCTGCACGCATGCTCGGCAGCACAGGGCCGGAAGACCTGCTGGGTCAGAGCCTGTGGCAGCGAATGCATCAGGACTCCGAGGCAATGCTGCAGTGGCAGACTACCGGCAGCGAGTCCATGGGGCGGCAGCTTTCGGAGCATCGCCTCGAGCGGGAAGACGGCACGTCCATCGACCTGGAGGTGCTCTCGGTGCCGGTGAGGTACAACGGTCGTCCCGCAATTCAGAGTGTTGCACGGGACATAACTGCCAGGCGCAGGGCCGAGCGCGAGCAACTGGAGAACGAGGCGGTGCTTCGTGTTGCGGAGCAGCGGGCACGCACGACTGCAGACAGGATGCGCACGGTAGCGGACGCGGCCGCCAAGCTCATTGCAGCAAACAGTGAGGCGGCATTGCAGCCCCTGCTTCGTGAGGCATGCACCGCAGTGCTGCCTCTGGACAGCTTTCACTTCGGACTGTACGACAGCGAGCGCGACCTTCTGAGGTTCATGCCTGACGCGTGGGAGCGGGTGCCCGCAATGTACGTCCAGGTGGCCGGCTCACCGCACGAGGGAGTGATTCGCGGCAGGCGCACAGTGGTGGAGATGTCCGACCATCCGTTCTGGGACATGGCGTCCGATGGCGCCATGCGCATGTCATCGGGCATTCGCACTCCGATCGTGGCGGGCGACGAAGTGCTTGGCGTGCTGATGGTGCAAAGTTGTGTGCCTGACCTTTACCAGCCTGACGATACCGAGGTCATGCAGGCACTCGCGGCACTCGCCGCCACGGCGCTGCGCAACGTCCGTCTCGTTGAAAAGATCCGGAAGTCCGAGGAGCGACTGGCCTACCAGGCCTATCACGACCCGCTTACCGATCTCGCGAACCGCGTGAGGTTCCAGGAGCGTGTGGAGCAGTCGTTGAGACGTGCCGAACGCAACGAGCAGTCCATTGCAGTTCTGTTCCTGGATCTGGATGACTTCAAGACCGTGAACGACTCGCTGGGTCACCAGCAGGGCGATCGCCTCCTCGTGGCTGCCTCTGAACGGCTGCTCAATGCAACACGCGGAAGCGACACGGTTGCCAGGCTTGGCGGAGACGAGTTTGCGGTACTACTGGAGAATGTGCGATCGCAATCGGACATGCTCACGGTGGCGTCGCGCATCAGCCACTCGATGCGCGCACCGTTCGGACTGGAAGGCAGGGAAGTATTCGTTGCGGCGAGCATTGGCATTGCACGCGCTGATGCCGGCATCACCGCCAACGAACTCCTGCGCAATGCGGATGCTGCCATGTATGCCGCGAAGTCGCGCGGCAAGGGCCAGTACGCCACTTTCGAGCCGAGTATGCATGCGGCAATCGTGGCGCGCCTGGAACTTGAGGCAGACCTTCGGAGTGCAATCGCGAACGAGGAGTTCCGCGTACACTATCAACCCATAGTGAGCCTGCAGACCGGCAGGTTCACGGGAATGGAAGCGTTGCTCAGGTGGGAGCACCCCACGCGAGGCACCGTTTACCCGCGCGAGTTCGTAGCCTTTGCCGAAGAGACAGGGCTGATAGTGCAGATCGGCAACTGGGTGCTGCGGGAAGCCACGCGTCAGGCAGCGTGCTGGGCGGGGGAGTTTCCCTCGGCGTCTCCTATGAGCGTCACAGTGAATCTGTCCGGCCGCCAGCTCAGGGAAGGAGCACTGCTGCACGATGTTCGCAGCGCGCTTGCCGAAGCCGGGCTGCCGGGTTCCCGACTGGTACTGGAAATCACGGAGAGCGTTCTCATGCACGATACCGAAGCTGCCCTTCTCAGGCTGCAGGCTCTGAAGGCGCTCGGTGTCTCACTTGCGATTGACGACTTCGGAACCGGCTACTCCTCGCTAGGCTACCTGCAGCGGTTCCCAATTGACATTCTCAAGATCGACAAGTCATTCGTTGACTCAATAGCGAATGGTGACGACTCGCCTGCGCTGGCTCGCGCAGTGATCGCGCTGGGTGACTCACTGGAGCTTCGCACGGTTGCCGAGGGTGTGGAGCGGCTGGCCCAGGTTCATGAGCTACGTGCCATGGGGTGCGAGTTTGGCCAGGGGCATTACTTTGCGAAGGCTATGCCGCCACACGAGCTGGCGGCGCTGCTTGAAAGTGCTTTGGCTGGCCCGCTTTACCCGTTAGCACCTCCGGGACCGGACGAACGATCGGATCCCGCCGCCTGACAACTGATGCGCCGTATAAAAAGAGCCCCGGCCAATCGGCCGGGGCTCTTTAATCCTGCGCGCATGATCGCGGCAGCTGGTTCTCTCAGCTCTTGCGACGGCGACGACGCAGCGCGTTGGCGCCACCCATGCCGGCCAGGCCCGTTCCGAGCAGCGCCATCGAAATGGGCTCCGGAGTGGCGGTGACCTGCATGATCACGTCGTTAAAATCGTTGTCGTTGCCTTCACCGAAGTTCCTGTCTTCCATGCCGATGTAATACGTGTCACCGACGCGAAAGAGCGAGTGCTGCTGCAGCATTGCGCCATCCGCATCGGAGCAGGCGGTGTTGGAACCGCAGCCATTGGCGAGCGTGCTGTTGCTGATGAAGAAGCCGAGGAAGTCCGAGCTCGACACCGTGAACACCATGGGTGCGTTGTTCTTGCCGATCATGGCGGTGGTGAAGCCTGAACCGTCGAACGTGCCTACCGAGCCGTCGTCCGCAGCAAAGCCACCGTGGATCGTGATCTTCAGCGTCTGGTTGCTGCTGAAGGTGAACGGGGTGGTAGTGCCCATTGCACCAGCCCAGTGTTCCAGGCCGCTCGAGCCAGCGCCGAATACCGCGCTGCCATCTCCGTAGGCGTTACCGCATCCGCTGGCGGTTCCGAGAAGGATGAAGCCGATATTGCAGCTGGCACCGTCGTGGCTGCTGTTATCCCAGAATGGCGTGCCATCGTTGGTAGCGTCTGACACGCTCGACCACGAACCAGAGCCGTTCACAGTTACCTGAGCTTCGGCAACCGGGGCGACGGCAAAGGCAGCGGCAGCGAGACCTGCGATCACAAGCTTGCGCATGCAGCAAACCTCAGAGTCTAAAGGAGGGTGAAACCTTGAAAACCTCGGACTGGCGCAGCGCGGCGTAGCGTAACGCAACAGAGTCCGTCAATCAGGTAACGCATTCGATAGGCCAGAGAGAGGAGTGCTGTCAAACCTGTGCCTCACCTTGCCCAAGTCCTTCTCCTGCAACGTTATACGCCCTTCTCAGCTAGAGCATGCCTGCCCACCTTCCAGTCACTACTGTTGCGGTGGTCCAACAGGGTGTGGTGGGAGTCCCAAGGCAATCGGTGAGCCAGCTCACGCCGTGGCCCCAGTCAGAGCTCGGGTACGCCTCACTTCACCACTCGCGTCTTCCTGCGCAGGAAGTCCATAAGGATGAACTGCCCCAAAGTCATGGTATTCGTGAAGTAGGCCTTTCCACGACTGATCCGGCTTACCTCCTTCACGAACTCCACGAGTGCCCGGTCGCGCGCCAGCATGAAGGTGTTGATCACGACACCCGACCGGCGGCACAGCGCCACCTCCCGCAGCGTTGCCGCCAGCACCGTCGCATCCAGCCCCATAGAGTTCTTGTAGATCTGGCCATTCGGCATCGTGAGCGCACTCGGCTTACCATCCGTGATCATCACGATCTGTCGCATGTCCTTCTTCTGCGACATGAGGATCCGCCGCGCGAGCTTCAGTCCTTCCGCCGTATTTGTGTGAAAAGGACCCACCTGCGCGGTGGCCAGCGTGGGGAGAGGAATCTCCTCTGCCGAATCGTGGAAGAGCACTACCCGAATGCTGTCGCCGGGGAACTGCGTTCGAATCAGGTGGGTGAGTGCGAGCGCCACCTTCTTGGCGGGAGTGAACCTGTCTTCGCCGTAAAGGATCATGGAGTGCGACGTGTCGAGCATCAGCACCGTCGCGCACGACGAGCGGTACTCCGCCTGCCGCACCATGAGGTCCGAGTAGTCCAGGTCCATGGGGACGCGAATGTCACCGGTGCGCAGGAGAGCGTTCCGAAGGGTTTCGTTCACGTCCAGGTTGAGCACGTCACCGAATTCATATGGTCTGCTCCCGGCGTCTGCCTCGATCCCCGTTGCCAGGTACGGGGTGTCGTGGCTGCCGGCGCTGGAGCGTCCCAGCGAGCCGAGTATGTGGCGCAGTGCCTTGTAGCCAAGAAAGTCGATTCCTTTGTCGGTGAGGGAGAACTGGACGTCGCGGGATGCGGCGTGAGCCAGCCCTCCGCGTCCGGTTACGGACTGGTGCGACGCCGGCATCTGCGGTGGGGCGTCCACATTGAGCCAGCCCTCCTGGGCCAGGCGCTGCACCAGCGAGTCGAGCAGCTCGGCCAGCCGAGCCTCGGACACTTCGTCACCTTCGCCGCGGAGCGCCGCGAGCATGTCCGGCGTGAACTGGTCGCTGTCTATCAGCGCCTGGAGAATGGCCTCCTTCAGAGACTCAACGGAGCGATCTTCCTCGTCATCGCCGAACTCGCCCCAGAACGGGTGTTGCGTTGGCCCGCCGGCGAAGCCCGACTGCAGGAGGAAATCCGAGAGCTTCTCCAGGAGGGACTGGAGGTCGATCGCGTCGGCCAGCTCGGGGCTGAACCGCGTGTAGGTGTGTGTGCGCACGGAGCTGGCCTCGGGGTGGGCTGTGAGCAGGTCCGGTATCGGCTGCAGTCCATGCGGTAACGGACTGAAGCAACAGGCAGGCAACTTCAACAATCCGGTGGCAACAGCACTTACAGTTACTACAGACATTGCAGGCCACCAGCCACAGCGGAAGGACACTCCCAGCATATGCCGGACCGCCCACGCACGGCAAATCCATTCAGGGTACTCATAGTCCACAAGAACTTTCGGCGATTCTGGACGGGTCAGACGATATCGCTGATGGGAACGTGGATGCAGCAGGTGGGGCAGGGGTGGCTGGCGCTCGAGTTGTCGAACGATCCGTTCATGGTGGGGCTCGTTGCTGCGGCAGCAAACTTTCCGGTGCTGCTGTTGTCCCTGCCTGCGGGGGTGCTTGCCGATCGCGTGCCGAAGCTCCGGCTGGTGATGCTTGCGCAGGCGCTGATGCTGCTGGAGGCGTCCACACTGTTCTGGCTGGTGTGGTCGGGCAACATAACGATGGTCTGGCTGCTCTCGCTTGCAACCATCCACGGGTCGCTCGCTGCAGTGGAGATACCTGCGCGTCAGGCACTCGTGGCGGATCTCGTTGGGCGCGAAGACCTGCTGGATGCAATCGCGCTCAACTCGAGTGGTTTCAACCTGGCGCGAATCGTGGGGCCCAGTGTTGCGGCAGTAGCGATTGCGCAGTGGGGACTTGCGGCGTGCTTTGGATTGAACGCAATCAGCTACCTGGCCGTGCTGGCCGGATTGCTTCGCATCCGGCTGCCCGTGAGGGAAGTGGCGAAGGTTACGATGCGGCCCATCGAGGGAATCCTGGAGGGACTTCGCTACATACGTTCCACACCGGAGATACTTGCACTCGTAAAGATTGCAGCAGTGTTCTCGGTGTGCGGGGTGCCGTACATAACGCTGATGCCGGTGTTCGCGCGAGACTCGCTTGGCCTTGGCGCAAGCGGCTACGGCACCATGCTCACGGTGGTGGGTCTCGGCGCTCTCGTTGGAGCGCTGTCCCTTGCTTCATCGGCGCAACGGGTACGGCCCGGGCGGCTGCTGCGGGCGTCGTCGCAATCGTTCGGCGCGCTGCTGTTGATCCTGGGCGCAGTACGAACTCCGTGGCTGGCTGCCGTGGTGCTGTTCTTCGCGGGCATGGCAATGATCCTCAACAACGCGACCACGAATGGCATGCTTCAAACGCGATCGCCAGATGCGTTCCGCGGGCGGGTGATGTCAGTCTATTCCTTCGTGTTCATCGGGTTCTCACCGCTCGGCTCGTTCGTTGGGGGAGCGATCGCGCGCTGGGTTGGCGCGGAGGTGGCCATTGCGGCGGGTGGAGCGGTGATGCTGATGTATGCGAACTGGGCGTACAGGACCCGGCCGGAGCTGCAGCAACTCTGATTTCAGTCCTGCTCAGGTAGCAGATCCGGTGCCTCTCCCCGGTCGCGCCTGACGGCTGGAACTCCTGCAGCAGGGGTCATGCGTGGTACAACCTGGGCGCCCAGCTTACGTCGTGCGGCATCCAGCACTACGTAAACGGCGTTATCGAGGCCGAACGCGCCGGTATTGAGACACAGATGGTAGTTGTCCAGGCTGAGCCAGTGCCTGTCCCAGTGGCGACGCACGTACTCAACGCGGTTGTTGTTGGTTTCGCGTACGCGCTGGGAAGCCGTTTCGGGATCGAGGCTCATGCGCTGTGCAACCCGCTCCACCAGCGCCTCGTGATGCGCGTAGCAGAGCACGTGCAGGCCGTCTTCCCGGGATGCCAGCATCAGCTGCGCGCCGCGCCCCACTATAACCGCAGGCCCCTGCGCAACCTGCTCATTTACTACGTGCCGCGTTACTTCGAGCAGCTGTTCGGGCGTGAGGCGTGGCTGCGCCTCGATGAGCAGCGGCATGCTTTCAGGTGAACCTAACGCCAGTGCATTGGCAATCCGCTCCACGAGTGACGGCACCCGTTCCTCGCGCGCGGCCACTTCGTCAACTGTAACGCCAAGTCGCTGCGCGACCGCTTCCACTAAGGCATTATCGAGAAGCGGCCAGCCGAGCTCATGTGCAACGCGCGCGGCCACAATGGAGCCGCCGCTTCCGAACATTCGCGAAACGGTGATTATCGGCACGGCTTGCTCAGGAGACGCGTCGCGCCACGAACTCGTTGCAGCCGAGTGTGCCACCTGCCGTCTTCAGAGCCTCCAATTCGAATCCGTTCTTGCGCAGGAAGGAAAAAATCTCCTCCGGGCGTGCAACCTCGAACGGGTAGCCGCCAAGCCAGTCATGCCAGTCATGCCAGACGGACATCCCGCGACGCTTCGAATAGCTGGTGTACTTCTCGAGCGGATTCCGAAAGTTCTTCAGGTCTGCTGCGAGGGAGCGACCGACCCAGAACGGTATCACGATGCTGCTCATGGCAGCCTTGCCCGCCGTTCCGGAGCAATAGATCTGCTTGATTCGCTTCCACCGCTTTGACTGTGTTCCCTGATCGTTGTAGATGGCAATGAACAGCTGACCGTTCTCCGCCACCAGCGGCAGCACATTGGTTATTGCCTGCCACATCTGCCCCGTGTGGTGCAGTACACCCCACGAGTAGACCACGTCGAATGTGCCAAGCTGACCCAGGAATTTCTGGTCGAGAACCGAACCGCTGAAAACCTTCCACTGGCTGTCTTCAGGGTAGTAGCGCCGCCGCAGCTCACTGGTGCATGCAACGGACTCCGGATCGTAATCGAAGCTCCACACCTCGGCACCCAGGCGTCGTGCGGCAAGACTCGAGAGGCCGCTGCCCGATCCCACATCGAGGAATCGCTTGCCCTCGAGCGAGGTGACTCCGAGCATGTTGCTCACGGCCTGGATGGCGGTCTCTATGCGCTCATCATTCAGAACGCGAAGAAAGTTTGCCCAGTTGCGACCGAATTCGAAGCGCTTTCCGCTCTCCACTTCTGCTGCGTGCGCGGCCGCAACCTGACTTGCATCGGACTCCGGAACCGGCTTGCCCGCCTCTGTGCCAGCCGGTGCTGAGCTCCCGGCTGACTCCGGCGGGTTGGATACTGGAGATGTCATGAGGTCTCTTTGCTGAATGGCCATTTCTGCAGCCGAACCTATACATGCTATCCGGTCTTGACCAGACTGGGCCTGCTATCCGTTGCCGAATTCATCGAATGCGCCTCCTGGCCTTCGTCGGCTTTCGGGCTTCGACCGCTGGTATCGGCCCGACTCGGACCGGGAGATCTTCTTCCGGCCCACCAGGCTTTCCAGCACCAGCTCACAGGCAGCGCTCGAGAAGGCGGCATCGTCCTCATCGGCAAGATCTGCTTCGTGAACCAGCTCAACCAGACCCGGTACGGTACCAAATGCCTCGAGCAGCGCGGTAGTCGGCACTTCATCCATAACCTGTAGCGCTCCACCGGAACTGAACCACATCACCATCTCGTCAGTGTCTGCCTCGCGTGCAAGCGATTCGAACGTGGAATCTGCTGCACGACGAATCAGTTCACGTGCAATCGTGGGGCCGCCCACCAGCTCACCTTCATACTCCAACTCGATCTTTCCGGTAATCGCCGGAAGAGCTGCGTACAGGTCGGCTACACGAGGCACCACCTCCGTCTCACCGAGCCGGATGGCCCGCTGCTCCGCATTGGATACCACGTTCTCGAGTAGCGTGATAGGAAGCCGCTGAGACACACCCGACCTGGCGTCTATCCTCTTGTCCGCGCGCGCCTCGAACGCCACACGCTCCACCAGCTCGGACAGGAACTCAGGAATGCGCACTAGCCGCTCGGCTCCCCTGTTTAGCCAGGCTTCCTGGCGGGTGATCGAGATTCCGGTTTCGACATCCTCCGGATAGTGCGTCACGATCTCGCTTCCAATTCGATCCTTGAGCGGTGTGATGATCTTGCCGCGCGCAGTATAGTCCTCGGGGTTCGCGGAGAAGACGATGAGGACGTCCAGTGGAAGCCGAATGGGATATCCCTTTATCTGGACGTCTCCTTCCTGCATGATGTTGAAGAGGCCCACCTGCACCTTTCCGGCGAGATCCGGCAGCTCGTTGAGCGCGAAAATCCCTCTGTTCGCGCGCGGAAGCATGCCGTAGCTGATGGTGAGTTCGTCGCTCAGAACATGCCCGCCGCGTGCGGCGCGAATGGGGTCCACGTCGCCGATGATGTCCGCGATGGTCACGTCAGGCGTGGCGAGTTTCTCAATGTAGCGTTGCGACCGGTCAACCCACTCGATTGGCGTGTCGTCTCCACCGGCCGCGATTGCCAACCGTGCCTGCTTGGAGATAGGCCGGAAGGGATGGTCATTGATCTCGCTGCCTGCCACCACGGGCATCTCATCATCGAGCAGGCTCGTGAGGCTCCGCAGTATTCGCGACTTCGCCTGCCCGCGAAGGCCGAGCAGGATGAAGTTGTGCCTGGAGAGAACGGCGTTCACGATCTGCGGTACGACGGTGTCGTCAAAGCCGATGACGCC
>DATGOL010000154.1:0-6515 GCA_035306065.1 Gemmatimonadales bacterium
GGGCCGGCTCGCCGGCGTCCTGCGCCCGCCGGCCGGCGCGCACTAGTCCCCGGCCACCGTTCCCACTTCAGGCGCCTGCAGCGCGCGCGACCTGCGCGCCACACGCTCCAGCACCCACTCACGCGCACCGTCCAGCACGTCGTAAACCGTGGGGATCACCAGCAGCGTAAGCATCGTGGACGTGATCACGCCACCGATAACCGCAATGCCCAGCGGCGCACGAAAGTCTCCACCCTCGCCCTCCCCCAGCGCCACGGGCAGCATACCAGCCACCAGCGCGAAGGTGGTCATGATTATCGGACGCAGGCGAATCGCACCCGCCTCGATGATCGCCTCGTGCCTGCTCAACCCGCCACGCTCCCGCGACCACTTCGCGAAATCAATGAGCAGAATCGCGTTCTTGGCCACGATGCCTGCAAGCAGGATCATCGCGATCATGCTCATGATGTTGATGGTGTTCCCCGTGAAGAGCAGCGCCAGCATCACGCCAATCAGCGAGAGCGGAATGGACAGCAGGATTGCAAGCGGCTCTATGAACGAGCCGAACTGCAGCACGAGAATCATGTACATGAGCATCACCGCAATGCCCAGCGCGGTGAGTATCCGTGCGAATACCTCCTGCTGGCTCTCCACTTCACCGCCCTGCGTCATGCGCACGCCTGCGGGCAGCGAGACACTTTCCAGCCGCGTCTCGATATCCCGGCGCACTTCGTCCAGCGAACGTCCTGCGGTGTTCGCCTCAACCACTATCACGCTCTCGCGATCCAGGTGATTGATGATCGCGGGCCCGGTTGACGTGGCAACGGACGCCACCTGGCCTAGCGGCACCACGCCCGGCGCCTGCTCCGTTCCGCCCGGAACCGCAAGCGGCAGTCGCTGCAGGTCACTGGCCCTCGTGCGGCTCTCCGGGTCCAGCCTCACGACTACGTCCCTGGACTCGCCACTCGGGTCTGTCCACCTGCCGGCATCTATACCTGCAAAGGCCGGGCGCAAAGCCTGCGCAACCTGGCCCACTGTAATTCCAAGCGTGCCTGCAAGACCGCGATTCACCTGTACCTCCAGCTCGGGCTTCACTCCCTTGGTGCTGAGCCCCACATCCACCGCTCCTTCCACCTCGTTCACGACCTCCAGCACCAGGTTCGCTGCCTCCTGTAACGCGCCGGGGTTGCTCCCGCGAAGCTGAAGCTGCAGCTGCTTCTGGTCACCGCCGAAGTCGCTGGTGAACACCGCCACCGAAGCACCCACTATCCTCGACATGCGCTCGCGATAGCCGTTCGCAATCTCCTCGGCAGACATACTGCGGTCATGCTTCGGCCGGAGCTTCACGTACACGTTGCCTTCGTCCACAGAACCCGAGTAGCTGCCCAGGGACGTGAAGGTGTAGAGCACGTTGGGGTCCTGCCTAACCATGCGCGCAGCTTCCTCTGCCTTGAGCCGCGTGTACTCCAGGTTGGATCCGGGCGGTGTTTCGAGGCCGAGGAAGATCTCGGACTGGTCATCCGCGGGGAAGAAGGAGCCGCCAACGATTCCCATCACCGGCATCGCAAGCGCAACCACGAAGGAAGCGATCGCAATGGAGGCCGTTGCGAGGCGATGCTCCAGCGCCCAGCGGATCACCTTGCGGTATTGGTGCGCCTGACGATCGAACCAGTTGTTGAAACGGTCGAGCACGCGCGTTATCCAGCGCTTCCTGTCTTCGGGCACATGCGGATCGGGCCAGTATGCCGAGAGCATGGGGTCCAGCGAGAACGACACGAACAGCGACACCAGCACCGAGCATGCGATGGTCAGGGCAAAGGGCTTGAACCACTGACCGGCCTCGCCATACATGAACGCCACGGGTACGAACACGGCAACGATGGAGAACGTGGTGGCCGCAACGGCCAGCCCGATCTCGTTGGTTCCCTCGTGCGCTGCCGTGAAGTGACTCTTGCCCATCTCCACGTGCCTCACGATATTTTCGCGCACCACGATGGCGTCGTCTATCAGTATTCCGATGGCCAGCGAGAGACCCAGCAGCGACATGGTGTTCAGCGTAAAGCCGAACGCCCACACGGCCACGAAGCTCGCGAGCACCGAGACAGGCAGTGCAATGCCCGTGATAATCGTGGACCGCCAGGAGTTGAGGAACACGAACACCACCAGCACGGTGAGTATGGCACCCTCGAGCAGTGCGCGCTGCACGCTTCCCACAGATGCGGCAACGCGATCGCCGGAATTGCGGATAACGTCCAGTTCAACGCCGGCTGGCAGCGTCTGCCGAACCTGGTCCACGCGCTCAAGCAGCGTTCCCGCCACCTGCGTGGTGCTGTACCCGCGACCCTTGGTGATCTCGATGCCCACTGCCTCACGATCGTTGAAAATCGCGAGCGTGCGCTGCTCCTCCGTGCCGTCTCGCACGCTTGCAACGTCGCCGAGCCTCACGAGCTGACCGTCGCGTTCGGCAACCACCAGCTGCTCGAACTCCTGCGGCCCGCTCAGGCGCCCCTTCAGCCGGATGGTACGCTCATCCAGTGCCCCCTCCACCCTGCCCACCGGCACAGCGAGGTTCTGGAGCTGCAGCGCCTGCACCACCTGCGAAACACTGGTGCCCGTGGCTTCCAGCGCGGTGGGATCCAGCTCCACCGTGAGTTCACGCTCCAGCTTTCCGGCAATGTTCACCTGCGCCACGCCAGGCACCGAACGCAGTTCACGCACCACACCCGGATCCGCCAGCCGCGTGAGTTCCGCGGTGCTCATGCTCGCGGAGCTGAGCGCCAGCACCACTATCGGCCGGTCCATCGGGTTCAGCCGCCGCAGGATCGGCTCCTCCATCTCGGCGGGAAGATCGGTGCGGATGGTGGAGATCTCGTCGCGTATGTCCTGCGTTGCTTCCTGAAGGTCCTTCTCGAAGTAGAAGATCGTGGTGATCTGGGCAAAGCCGTCGCGCGCCTCGCTCATCACCTTGTCAACGCCGCTGATGCCCTGGATGGCTTCTTCAACGGGGTCCAGCACCTCACGCTCCACCTGGTCTGGCGAAGCGCCCGGGTACACGATCGTGGTGAGCACGATCGGAGGGTTTACGTCGGGAAATTCGTCCGTCTGCAGATTGAACAGCGCGAAGATCCCGAACACCACCAGTGCCAGCATTGCAACGACTGTGGCAAGTGGCCGCCTGATGGCAAAGTCGGAGATAAGCATCGTATGTCCTTCAGGTCATTGAAGCCGGGTAGGTGAACCGCACGCGAAATTCAGTGGCCGTCGCGGCCTTCGCGTGCAGCTCAGCGCTGCCGCGAAGGCTTCGGCCGTTCGGTTGATGTTGACTGTGCAGACGCGTGATCCCGCGGTGTGCTCACCCGTACGAGCGTGCCTGGCGAGATTCCCTGGGCTGCACCGACAAGCAGCGTGTCTCCTGCGGCGATGCCGCCCAGCAGTTCCACCCGCTCGGTCGCTTCGTCCAGCATGCCGAGCTGCACGTCCACTCGCTCTACCTCACCGTTCCTGACGCGGTATGCGAGCGGTGAGATTCCGCGACGGTCTACGGCATTCAGGGGCACCACCACTGCCTCGTGCTCTTCGGACGCAACCCGACCCTCCGCGAACAGCCCGCCAACGAGCCGGCCCTCGGAGTTGGGAATTGCAACCTGGATCCGCACCTGACGAGTGGACGGGTCTGCGGTTGGATTCACCCGCCGCACCGTTCCCTTGAAGCTTCGGGACGGATAGCCGGCCACGCTGAAGGTGACCGGTGAGCCAACGCTCACCTCACCGAGTCGTGCGGCGGGCACGGCAGCTTCCAGCCGCATCCCGCCGGGCGCCACGATGGTGAACAGCTCCGTGCCCGGAGTGACAACGTCTCCCGCATTCACAGGACGTGCGCTCACCACGCCCGCGAACGGCGCCGTTACCCGCGTATTGCGAAGCTGCTGCTCCGCTGCTGCCAGCTGCGCCTCGGCAGACGCCAGCTGCGCCTGCGCCGACTCGCTCGTGGTACGCGATGCCTCGAGATCCCGCTCGGCGAGCGCACCCGCGGACACGAGCGTGGAGGTGCGCTCGAGCTCCCTTGCCGCGTTGGCGGAGTTGACGCGTGCACTGGCCACGGCCGAACGTGCGGATTGCACCTGAACGCGGATGGCTGTGTCGTCTATGCGTGCCAGCAGCGCTCCGGCCCCTACGGGCTGGCCTTCTTCAGCATGGACGCTGAGTACAGGCCCGCTGAGCTCCGCACGGATCGCTGCCTCACGCGTGGGTGCGAGCGAGCCCGAAATGATCGGGCCCGTTGCAAGCATGGTTTGCGTTGCAACCACGATGTTCTCGGGACCCACGCTCATAGCATCGAGTGCAAGCGTGTCCTGCTCCGCCGCATTGCCGCGAGCGCATGCCATCATCCAAACCAGCGTGAGGCCCGCGACTGCCCTGCTCAGCAAACCTCCGGAAATGATCGAGTACCTCACGTGACATCACCTCGCTGTACTGTGCATCCAGTGCCTTCCTGGTCTAGATGCGCAGCTACGCGAGGTGAGGCGTCACGTGACGATCACTTTTACAATTCTCACGGAGGTCCACCCGACATGGCACCGCTCGCCTGCTGCACCGGTGCACCGCCCTGCGCACTGCCGGACGACGCGCCGCCCGACATTGCGCCACCGGACATGCCACCGGACTGCGCCCCAGGCATGGATCCCGACGCAGCACCAAGCGGCAGGTTCGGAAGCAGCAGCAGCCTCATTCTGGCAACGGCCAGGTCACGAGCTGCCTGCGCCTGGTTCGCCTGCGCCTGCTGCAGAAGCAGCCGCGAGTCGTTCAGCTCCAGCTGGCTCGAGATGCCTTCCGTAAAACGGATTTCGGCAATCTGGTAGGCGCGCACGGCCTGCTGCTCCGTGCCCTGGCTTGCCGCATACCCTTCCGCTGCCTGCTCCAGCGCAGCGATTGCCAGCCGTGCATCCAGGCGCGCGAGTTCCTCTGCCTGACGCTCGCGCTGCTGCGCCTCCACCAGGTTCGCTTCCGCCGCCAGCACTTCTCCGCGAATGCGACCGCCGGTGAAGATGGGGAAGCTCAACCCCAGCGTAACGTTCCAGTTGGGGAAGAACTCGTTCCACCCCGGAATGTTGTTGGGCGGGTACGCGAACCGCTGGTAGAGCGACGACAGCTGCAGCGATGGCCAGCGCTGCGCGCGGGTGGCCTTGAGCTGCATCTGCTGCGCGAGGATGTTCTCCGCTGCCTGCCGAACGGCGCTGCGGTTACCGGCGGTTGTATCGGTGAGTGACGTGAGGCTGTCCACGATCGCCACCACCAGCGGGTTGGCGGCCAGAACCTCGCTCGCGTCAACCTCGAGCGACACGGGCTGCGCTGGCACACCCTGCTCCGGCAGGGGCTCGTCCTGCGCCTCGGCAAGCTGCCTGACGTGCGGAACGCCCTCCCCGATGGGCGTGGTGAGGTTGAGCGGCTGGTCGAGCGGAAGCTCGAGCATCTGGGCAAGCCTGAGGTAGGCCGTTTCCCGTGCCGTGCGCGCCTGGATCAGCTGCGGACGCTGGTTGTCCCGCGTTACACGCGCGCGCAGCAGGTCGAACTCGGACTGCGTACCCACCTGGTATGCAAGCTGTGCCTGGCGGAACGTGCGTTCCGTTTGAACCAGCGACGATTCGGCGATTGCAACGAGGCGGCTGGCGAGCAGCGCGTCGTAATAGGCTTCAGTTACGTCCAGCTGAACCTGCGCGCGCTGTGCGGTTACCTCCAGGTCTGCCGCACGCTGCCCCGCAAGTGCCGCACGGTTCAGTGCCGTGAGGCGGCCGCCCGTCCAGATGTTCTGAGTGAACTGAATACCGAGCGTAACCGTGTTCTCGGAGGCGAAAATGCGTCCGATGTCGCCGAGTGCGTCGTCGCCGCCGCCGGGCTCCGGCGCTGGATCAGGATCAGGCTCAGGATCTCCGCCGCCTGACGCCTTCATGATCTCCTGGAACTGGCTCTTGATTGCGCGCTGGTACGCAGCCGTGGCGGTGAGCTGCGGGAAGTACCCGCTGCGTGCCTGCGAAAGCTGCCCGCGAGCGCGCTGCAGTCCGGCCTCCGCTATGCGCAATGCTTCCGACTGCCGCTCCGCCATCTGAAGGGCGTCGGCAAGCGAGAGTGGCCGCGCCTGCGACTCAGCCGGGCCTGACGATACGGCCTGCTGTGCAGACGCCGGAGCGGCTGCAAGGGCGACGAACAGTATGACTGCCAGGCGAGCGCCTGTGAGACGAGCAAACATGGGTCGGGACTTGGGGCTGAAGCTGGAACCGGACGTCTGATCGATCGGTGTCAGTGACTGGTGGTTGGCGTAAAGGCTGAAGCAGCGACTTTCGCCGCGACGCAAGACTCAGGGCGCTGCAGGCAGGGCCCTATGAAGAAGTGCGCATCCCACCCCGAACACCTGACACCTGGCGCCGACGACGAAGGTCGGCGCCGGACCGCGATCTCTGAGCGCGGGCCCGACACCGACCGACAGCAGCCGAGCCCGACCAGCCGGCATCGTTCGGGCAACGACCCGATCCTTACCAGGC
>DATGOL010000155.1:0-8402 GCA_035306065.1 Gemmatimonadales bacterium
CTGAAGCTCATTCGCATCATTCGGGACAGCCGCGCGGACGTGCTCCACCTCACCGATTTCGGTGCTGACACGTGGGGACGGCTTGCCGGCGCGATCACCCGCACGCCGGCGATGGTGCAGGTGATCACACACCACGGCCAGAGTCAGCCGCGCGGGTACCCCTGGCAGGCCGCACTGGCAAATCGCCTGCTCGCCCCGCTCACGAGCAGGGTGCTGGCCATCAGCAGCAGCGTGAAGGATTTCGCTGTCGACCACATGGGCTTCGAGCGCGACGCAGTCGAAGTGCTGCACTACCCCATGCCTGAGTACAGCTTCTCGGATCCGGACCCGTCGGACTGCGACGAATTGCGGCGCTCTCTCGGGATCGCGGATAAAGATCCGGTGATCGGCGCCGTAACCCGGTTCCACGAGGTAAAGGGAATCCATCACCTCGTGGAGGCGTACGCGATCGTTCGCAAGACACACCCCGACGCATGGCTGCTGCTGGTGGGGAAAGGCCCTCAGGAGGCGAGGCTACGTGCTCGCGCGGAGGAGCTGGGAGTGAGCGACAGGGTTGTGTTCGCGGGCTTCCAGAGAGCCGTGGAGCGGTTCGAGGCCCTTTTCACGGTTTCGGCCGTGCCGTCGCTGGAGGAGGGATTCGGACTGGTTGCCCTGGAGTCGCTCAGGCTGGGAGTCCCCGTGGTGGCGTCTGACGTGGGCGGTCTGCCGGACATCGTGGAGCATGGCAAAACGGGCTTTCTCGTGCCCCCGGCCAATCCGGAAGCACTGGCAGACGCGCTGCTCCAGGTAGTCGGCGACCCGGCACTCCACGCGAGCATGCGTGCGGCCGCTCCCGTCTCCACGGCCCGCTTCTCGCTTGATGAATATGCTCATCAGCTGATACGGGTGTATCGCGAGATGGCGCAACTGGCACCGGTGCCAGAGGTGGCGGGAATGGCGGTGTCGGCGTGAGGCAGGCGCCGCCATTCCCGATGGAAACTGCCTGTCACGAGTGGAAATTCTCGTTGGCAGGCTTCACATACAGGTGACGCCGATTGTGAAGCAACCAGCATCCCGCCCGGACTTTCGGGCCGCCATTATCGGAGCCGGGCTCATTTCAGACGTCCACATTGCCGAACTTCGCAAACTCGGCATTGAAGTGGTGGGCATCGTTGACTCGGACTTCGCCCGGGCGAGGGAGAAGGTTGAAGAGCACGACACAGGGCGGGCCTACCTCACGATGCGAGAGCTTTTCCGCGACGTGGTGCCGGACGTGGTGCACGTGCTCACACCTCCCGGCACGCATGCAGCTGTGTGCGAGGAGGCATTCGCCGCCGGATGTCACGTGTATGTGGAAAAGCCGATGGCGTGCACGGAGGCGGATTGCAACCGTATGATCGCCGCCGCGCGCAAGGCGGAGCGTGAGCTGTGCGTGGGCCACAACCTGGTGCACGACCCGCTGATGCAACGCGTGAGGCAGATGCTGGCCGCCGGTGAACTCGGTGAGCTGGAGCATGTGTCTGCCGTCTACAGCTACGATGCCAGCAGAATCCCGGGCTTTGCCGGCAAGTGGTATGGCAATCTCACGGGAGGATTCCTCGAAGACCTCGCCGCTCACCCCGCATCGCTCCTGGTACACCTGCTTGGCGTGCCTCGTGAGGTGCATCGTGTGGCAGTTCCCGCAACCGGCGGTGAACTGCGCAGGGTGAACGTGCTCGTGGAAGCAGAGCGGGGAACCGGTTCGATTTTCGTTTCCATGGATGCTCGCCCCGAGGAAGTGAGCGTCGAACTGCGATGCACGCGCGCAACCGTAACGGTGAACTTCGCAAGGATGACACTCAACGTGGACCGCGAGCGTTCAGTTCCCCGCAAGCTGGCGCATGGCGTGTCCAACCTCAGCACCGCCTCACACCTTGCAACGCAAACCATCGGCGCCGGCGCACGTATGGCCCTGGGCAAGGCCGACGGCACCAAGGGCATCCATTCACTCATCGACGCCTTCTACCAGTCAATTCGTGCCGGTACGAGCAGCCCTGTTCCTGGTGAAGAGGGACGCCGGACTGTCAGCCTGCTGCGAGGCATCTGGCCGGAAAGCGAACGTATCGAGAAGCGTCCTTCCCGTCGGGTTATCGATGCTGACGGCAAGCTCCTGCCTGGCGAGTCACTCCAGCCGCTCGAGAGAGGTAGTGGGGGTACCGCGCTGGTTACGGGCGCGACCGGATTTATAGGCAGGCACCTGGTGGCGGAGCTCGTCAAGCGGGGTGTGACGGTGCGGGCACTTGCGAGGTCGCAGGAGCGAGCGCGTGAACTGGCCGGCCCGGGAGTACAGGCGGTGGTGGGGGACATCGCAGATCCCGCTGTGTTTCCGGGTCTCGCCGATGGAGTGGACGTCATCTATCACCTTGCATCGGTGATGCGCGGCTCGTGGGCCTCATTCCAGCTCGTGGATATTGCAGGGGCCAGGCGTCTTCTCGCGGAGGCGAAGCGTGCAGGCGTGAGGCGCATCGTGTTCACGAGCACACTCGCTGCTTACCCGATTGGTGAGATGGCGGACGGCACCGTCGTTACGGAGGAACGGCTTGCGTCTGCGGTGCCCGCCGCGGCGAGCCCTTACGCGCGCGCAAAGCTCGCTGTGGAACGCATATTACTGGAAGCCGCAGCCAGGGGAGACATCGAGGTTGTGGTCATGCGACCGGGCCTGGTGTTCGGGCCGGGCTCTACACCATACCTCACTCACCTTCCGCACCTGGGCGTTCTTCGCGGCAATCGCTACCTGGTGTTCGGCGATGGCAACGTGAGGCTGCCACTCACGTACGTGGGCAATACGGTTGACGCGCTCATCCTGGCTGCGAAAGCGCCGAATGCAAACGGCGCGACGTTCACAGTGGTGGATGATAACCTGCCCACTCAGCGCGAGTACGTTGCGCATCTCGCTCAGCTGACCGGTCGCAGCCTCCGGGTCACGTCCGTTCCGCGTGCGGGTGCGCACCTGCTTGGCTTCGGGGTGGAGAGTGCCGCACGACTCGCACGCGTGAACCCGCCGACAACGAGAAGGCTGCTCCTGGGCAAGACGCACAAGATCACCTTTGACTGCACACGCGCCCGCGAGGTTCTGGGATGGACGCCAACGGTTGGATGGGAAGAAGGGCTGGACCTGAACGTGCAATGGGCGACCTCGCCGCACGGGCGCCATAACCCATGAGCAAGCTGATTACGCCGTGAATACCCTCGTGTGAAGGTTCTCTGCGTCACGTCCGACCTGCTTGGCAACTTCACATTCTCTGCGCACCTGCTGGACGCCATTCGCACCGTGCCCTGGGTGCAGATGGAAGTCGTTCGCCTGTGCGAGGAGGACTACCGTGAACACGAGCCACCTGCATGGATGCGCAAGGCTGGCCCCTTTCGCACGCGTTATGTGCTGCAACGCAAGCTGCGGCAGGTGGATGTTGGCAGTTGCGACGCAATCTTCCTCGAGTTCTGGGAAGCCGCACTCGCATTCGACCATTGGCTCACTCGGCGCCCCGTTGCCCTGGCAATGGACCTCGTTCCGACGCTTGCATCCGAGCTCAGCCTGCAGAACACCGCCAGCACCTGGCGTCGGGAACTGAAGCGCACAGCCTGGCGATTGTACGACAGGGAGTTTCGCAAGTCGCTGACTGACGTGGATGTGTTCGCACCGATCTGCCAGTGGGTGGCGAACGGACTTACGCGTGACTACGGCATTGACGACAGTCAGGTGGGTGTCACCTACGTTCCGCTGAACGTTCAGGAGTGGCGCCCGAGGGAGAGTGATACAGCTTCGACCGCGAACGACGATGTATCACCGCAAGACGACTCCCGTGCTACTGCCGGGCAGCCCCGTCCAAAGCGGCTGCTGTTCGTTGGCAACGACTTTCGCAGAAAGGGAGGCGAAAGGCTGCTGGATCTCTATCGGGAGCATCTGTCGGACATCGCTACGCTTACCATCGCATCGCGCGATCCGATACTCGAGCATGTCTCGATTCCCCCTGGCGTAACCTTGCTCCGAGACTGTTTGCGAAAAGATCTGCTGGAGGTGTACCAGGCGTCTGACCTGTTTGTTTTCCCAACGCGTTTGGACATACTGCCCAACGCGATCGGAGAAGCCCTCGCCACCGGAACGCCGTGCATTGCAACCGATATCGGTGGTATTTCCGAACTGGTGCGGCATGGAGAGACGGGCGTGCTGCTGCCGTTTCACGCCAGCACGAGCGAGTGGGGAGCTCAGATTCGCGCGCTGCTTCAGGACGACGTGCGCCTGGAACGTCTCTCTCAGGGCGCGCGCCGATTTGCCGAGGAAACGTTAGGGCTGGACCGATTCAACCACGTTGTTGCTGAAGTTCTCGATCAGCTGAAGGGCAGCCGGAGCAGGTACGGACGGAGCTGAACGGATGCGTTGTGCAGCAGCATTGATGCGAACCAGTTGCCGTCCTTGCCAAGGAGGAGTACGGGCGCAAGGCGCAGCGCCACAGCCGCAATTACGAACACAGCCGTGAGGCAGGCCACCAGTACCAGGAACTCGGACGTACCGGCCGCACGCAGTGGAACCGCCATCGCTTCTGCCACAATGCCTGCGAGCATTGCGTTGCGTGCGGGTATGAGGTGCAGGCTCAGCATGTCACGCAGTGGAAGCCCGGTGAGCGAACTCGCGAGCCGCCACACCATCAGGAAGTTGATCGAGATTGCAACCGCAATCCCTGCTGCAAGCCCCCCGAGTCCCCATCTGTAGCCAGCGAGTGCTCCTGCCACAACGAGCACAGCGTAAATGGAATTTCGTGCCGACAGCCGGTGTACCGCACCAGTTGCATTCGCAACCGACTGTCCCACCATGTATCCAACGCGAAAGTACATCGCAACCGCCAGAATGCGCAGCGGTAGTACCACCTGCGACCACTGGTCGCCGAGCATGACTCGAACGATCTCGGGCGCAAGGATGATGGTGAGCATGCTGATCGGCATAACGAGAAGCGCAACGAGTGCCATGCCGCGCCGATACCCTGTGCGAAGGCCGGCCAGGTCGCCCTGAAGGCGTGACAGGGTAGGAAAGAGCACCTTTTCGAGTATCACGCCCAGGGCCTGTGCCGGAACCATCATCAGCTCGTAGGCACGCGCATAGATGCCGAGTGAGGCAGCACCCAGGAAACGAGCCGTTACGAACTTGTCCCCCTGCATTGCCAGGTAGGTGGTGATCGACGTTATGGTGTAGCCCGAACCAAAGTGAAAGAGTTCAGCGAAGGCGCGTGTATCGAAGCGGAAGCGCAGTGACTCCGGCACTGCGAAAAGCATCGCGACAGACTTGATGGCCAGCTTGCTCATCTCTGCCGCTACCAGCGCCCACACGCCGTAGTCCATCCATGCGAGGGTGACGCCTACCGCACCGTAGCCCACGGCGTATGAAATGAGTTCTGCGGTAGCGATGGCGCGAAAGCGCATGTTTCGCTGCAGAAGGCACTCTGCAACTGTGGCGAGTGACCCGATGGGGAATGCCAGCGCGAGCACCCTGAGCAGCGGTATTGCCTCCTCCACCCCGAGCAGCCCACCAAGCACCGGCGCCGACTGCCAGACGACAATAGCCAGTGTGGCGCCAAGTGCGATGGAGGTTACCAGCGCGGTTGCGATGTGGCGTTCCTCCAGCGTCCTGCGCTGCACGAGTGCCGGCCCCACACCCAGGGTTGTGATCAGCATCGAGAGCCACACAACCACCATCGCCGCGCCAAGCACCCCGAACTCGGCGGGAGTGAGCAGCCGGGCCAGTATGGCGAGGAATGCCACCTTCAGCACCGCACGAACCCCGTTCGCGGCGGAGAGCCACATGAAGCCACCCATCGCCTGCTTTGCGAGTTCTGGCCTGCCTGCCTTGTTCTCGCTATCCGGGTGCATGGCGGGGTGCGATGGGTGATCGGCGGCGCGGAGGCATCCGTGACTGCAATGGATGCAGCAGAGCTCGCAAGTCGAAGTCCGAACGGTGTTCAGAATTGCGGATGCGGCCTTCGTCATTCATATGACACTTCGGCGCCCGATACGGCAACCGGCAGCAGTGACGCAGCGGGGCGTTCCAGTACAACCCGGGTGACGGGGGAGGGCGGACGGGGGACGTGACGTACCCGGGTGACGGGGGAGGACGGACGGGGGACGGGCTGCCACTTTCTGCTGGCCCGATAGTTGGTAGGATTCGACAGGTCGGTCCCGTCGCCCGTCACCCGTCCGTCCCCACCCGTAACCCGTCGTCCGTCCTCACCCGTAACCCGTCGCCTGCCCATGCCCCCAATCGACCTGATCGCACTCACGATGGGAACCTCGTTTGCCTCGGGGCTGAACGCATACGCGGTGCTTGCAGCAGCCGGACTGTTTCAGCGTATGGGCTGGGTTACACTGCCGGCCACTCTCGAAGTGCTGGCGAACCCCTTCGTACTTGGTCTCACGACAGTGCTCTTTCTCGTGGAGTTCGTGGCCGACAAGGTGCCGTACCTCGACACCATGTGGGACGCGGTTCACACGTTCATCCGTCCCGCTGCGGCTGCAGTGCTGGCGGTGGGAGCACTTGGAGGCATGGATCCGGTATGGCAGGTCATCGCAGCACTGGCGTCCGGTTCCGTTGCACTTACCGCGCATGGAGCGAAGGCGTCCACCCGCGCTGCCGCGAACGTCAGTCCGGAACCGTTCAGCAACGTGGCGCTCTCGGTTGGGGAAGACGCGTCTGCCATAGGCCTCACCTGGCTGGCGATCGCGCACCCGCTGGCAGCAGGAGTGGTCGCCATCGTGCTGCTGCTCGTCGCGGTGTGGGTCATGATCCGTCTCTACCGCTTTGTAACCGACAGATTTCAGCGCATCAGGCGGATGCTTGGAGCGGGCGGCGCCGAAGGCGTTACCACACAGTCGCCCTAGTGGGGCGTAATCGATATACGGAACGCACTCGAGGGCGCCTCCGCACTCTTCTCCCGGTTGCGCCTCCTTTAAATGACCCTGCAATTCCGGAGTCGGCGCTCGGGGCCAGGCTCGGGTGGAGGCTCGGCTGGCGCGAAACGGCGCGAAGCGGAGCTTCGTCTGCAAGCAGAGCCGGTAAAAAAGCCTCACGCGGAGGCGCGGAGGCCGCGGAGAGAAGCGTGGCGCATGGAACTCCAATCGCCGTGCAGTTCTCCCCGCGGCCTCCGCGTCTCCGCGTGAGACCGTCGTTTTCAACCTTCATTGCGTAGTGGCCGGCGCCGGCGAAGAGTGAGTAGATGGGAGGCAGTCACCGGTTTCCAGTGGAGCGTAAGCAATCTTCGGAGAGCAACCGAAGGTGCTCCTCACCCTTCTCCGGCATTGCGCCTCCTTGAAATATCGATGCGATGCCAGCGTCGGCGCGCCTGGGATAAGGCACATACTCGCTCTCTCGATGCTCTTCGAATATCGCTTACACTTCACGATCGTCTTTATCGGAGCCGGCTCCGGATTCTCCGGTGTGGCACCAGGCGCGAACCACCAGGCAGCAAGATGACCGGAATTCATTCTAGTGCAGGCGCATTCGCGCGAACCGTTGGAGCCGTTTTGCTGGTAATTGCGGCGGGTTGCCAGCCACCGCGTGAGGCGGCCACGGTGGCCAGGGACACCGCCGCAGCCAACGACACTCTTGACACGACAGGCTCGGCCTACGTCAGACGCGCCGAAGGTGCCGCCGATACTGCCGCCTTCGCAGACGCCAATGGCTCGGCCAACTCGGGGGCGCCGGCTTCGAGCGATTCCGCGAACGTCTCTCGTACCTCCGCGTCAGGCGCGACCGCTTCGGCTTCCGCGCAGCGGCCGGCTGATACAACCGCGCGCGCTACACCGCCAGCCACACCGTCGGGCCCCGCTTCATCTGCTGCACCAAGTCCCGACGTAAGCGTTCCCGAGGGCCGCAGCAAACGCGACAGTCTTGGCCTGGCACGGGCGGTTCGGACTGGCCTCAGTATCGAGTCGTGGCCCGTGTCACCGTCCGCGTCACAGCCGGGCGCCGTGCTGCCGCACCAGCGCATCGTTGCCTACTACGGCAATCCGCTCTCACGCAGGATGGGTGCACTGGGCGAGTTTCCCGTAGACGAGATGCTGGAGCGCCTGGACAGGGAAGTGCAGGCCTGGCGTGAGGCAGATCCCGACACACCCGTCAAGCCTGCACTGCACCTGGTTGCAGTGGTTGCACAGGCCGACGCGGGACGCGATGGAAAGTATCGCGCCCGAATGGCAGACACGCTCGTTGAGCGTGTTTACGAATGGGCGCAGCGTGCAGACGCCCTTCTGTTCCTCGACATACAGGTGGGCCTGGCGTCGATAACTGACGAGCTGCCCCGCCTGGAGAAGTTCCTGTCCAAGCCGGACGTACACCTTGGCATCGACCCGGAGTTCTCGATGAAAACCGGCGCACGCCCGGGAACGCGAATCGGAACGTT
>DATGOL010000156.1:0-36099 GCA_035306065.1 Gemmatimonadales bacterium
CACAAACCGGCGAGAATAGACGGTGGCGTACGATTAGCTTTCGTCCTCGGCGCCGCTGCACCTCGTTGGCGCCGCCAGCCACAGCCGCACCGACCCGATTCGCTCGTGACCGACAAGGACCGACCGGCCATGCGGGGGGCACCCTCCGCTGTCAATCCTGCCTGCCGCCGCAGTCAGCGCGTCACCCTCCGTTCGCTGACCGATGAACGAACCAGCCCTGGCAGGTTGGGCCGGCTCGCTCTCGTCGTCCTTCTGCTGTTTGCCGGTGCCTGCAGCGGCGACGGCCGCGCCGTCCTCACCGTGTACTCCCCGCACGGCAAGGACATGCTCGAGCACTACGAGCGCGGCTTCGAGGCGGAGAACCCGGACGTGGACGTGCAGTGGGTGGACATGGGCTCGCAGGAAGTGCTCGACCGCCTTCGCGCCGAGTCGGTGAATCCGCAGGCAGACGTGTGGTTCGGCGCACCGGCGGACATCTTCCAGAAGGCCGCGGCCGAAGGCCTGCTTGCCAGCTACAGCCCAACGTGGGCTGCGTCGGTTCCCGCCGAGGCGCGCGACGTTCAGGATCGCTGGTACGGTACGTACCTCACGCCGGAGGTGATCGGTTACAACACCGATGCCGTGAGTGAAAGCGAGGCTCCCACCGACTGGGACGACGTTCTGGCCAGCCGCTGGCAGAACCAGGTCGTTATCAGGGATCCGATTGCTTCGGGCTCCATGCGCGCGATCTTCGGAGCAATCCTGGAGCGCTCCATTCGCCAGACCGGCAACACGGACTCCGGCTGGGCGTGGCTGCGGAGGCTCGACGCGAACACAAGAGAGTACACGTTCAACCCAACCATCCTGTACACGAAGCTGGAGCGTCAGGAAGGTGTAATAACGCTGTACAACATGCCCGACATCGCCATGCTTGCGCAGCGTCGCAATGCGCCTATCGGGTATGTGATTCCGGCAAGCGGTACTCCGTTACTCGTGGACGGGATCGCGCTGGTTGCGGGCGGCGGCCAGCCGGAGATTGCGCAGGCCTACTACGAGTTCGTGACCAGTCGTGAGGCGCTCCTCAAGGCCGCGAATGACTTTCTGCGAATCCCGGCGCGCACGGATATCCCTGTGGACTCGCTGCCCGAGTGGATCCGAACCGCGCGCGAGCGTATCCGTCCCATGCCTCTCGATGCCCAGCTGATGGCAGACTCCCTGGACGCCTGGATGACTTACTGGGACTCGAACGTGCGCAACCGCGGAGACGCTCGTTGAGTGCAGGTGCGCTCCGTCTCGAGCGGGTGACGCGCCGCTACGATACGGGGCGGGCGGCGGTGAGCGGCCTGACGCTGGAGGTCGATCGCGGCGAGCTGGTGGCACTCGTGGGTGCGTCGGGCTCGGGGAAGAGCACCACGCTGCGGATGGCGGCGGGCTACGAGACGCCTGACGAGGGTCGCGTACTCCTGGACGACCGCGATATCACTGCGCTGCCACCGCAGAAGCGCGGCTTCGGAATGGTGTTCCAGCACTATGCACTGTTCCCGCACATGAGCGTGGTGGAGAATGTGGCGTTCGGGCTGGAGGCACGTGGCGTGAAGAAGGCGGAGCGCCTTACGCGGGCTCGTGCGGCACTCGCGAGCGTCGGCCTCGGTGACAAGTCGCAGCGGCCGGTACAGGCGCTGTCCGGCGGTGAGCAGCAGCGCGTCGCGCTCGCCCGCGCACTGGTCATCGAACCGCCGGTGCTCCTGCTGGACGAGCCCCTCTCAAACCTGGATCCCACGCTTCGCGAGAGCACCCGTGACGAACTCCGGCAAATGCTGCGTCGGCTCCATGTAACCGCTCTGTTCGTGACGCACGATCAGGAAGACGCATTTGCCATCGCAGACCGGGTTGCCCTTCTGCGTGACGGCGAGCTTCTGCAGGTTGGCTCACCGGAAGACCTGTATCACCGCCCGGGCTCACGTGCGGTGGCGGAGTTCATCGGGCGTGCATCGCTGCTCCCTGCTCGCGATGATGGCACCGATGCTCTGGTGCGTGCGGGCGAACGCGAGTTGCGGGTGCCGGTGGTGCGACAGGACAGGAACGAAGCAACGGCAAGAGGAGGGGCGGGTCGAGGAGCCGCGAAGCCTGCTGAGCCGATGGTGGTTTTGCGTCCGGAATCACTGGAGTTCGCGCCGGCAGATTCTGCTGAGGGATGGCGGGGCACGGTGCTCTCGCGACGTTTTGCGGGCGGGATAACCGTGTATCGTGTGGAACTGGAGGGTGGCGCGGAGGTGGAGGTAACGAGCTGGGACGGAGCCGTTGGGGCGGGGGAGAACGTGGTGGTGAAGGTTGGTCGCGGGCCGGTTGCCATGGTTCTGGAATAGTCGGAGTGTCGGCAAGGTGAGCAGATCGTGGCGCGATAGAGGCGTGATGTGGATAGCGGTTCCCATCTTTGCCATACTGCTCTGGAGCGTCGTTCTTCCCAACGTCGCCATCGTTTCCGGCAGCTTCGAACGAGGCCTCGATCACTGGCGCGCATTCGCCAACAGCCCCGCCGACCGCGAAGCTCTCGTCACCAGCCTCTGGATCTCCGTGCTGTCCGTGGTTTTCGCCACGCTCATCGGACTCCCGCTGGCATTCCTGCTCAGCCGCCTGGAGTTCCCTGGTCGCCGCCTGCTCAGCAGCGTAGCCGTTCTGCCGGCGGCACTCCCGCCACTCGTGGGCGTCATAGCCTTCCTCTTCCTCTACGGCGAGAGCGGCATCGTAGCTCGTTCCGTACAGTGGCTGCTGCAGCTGGACGAAGCACCGTGGTCGCTCACCGGCGTGGGTGCCATCGTCTTCGTGCACGCCTACACGATGTATGTGTACGTTTACCTGTTCGTGTCCGCGGGGCTCGAAAGGCTGGACAGCTCCCTGGAAGAGGCTGCCGCCGGCCTCGGAGCCGGACGCTGGCACAGGCTTCGGCGGGTCACCATACCGCTGCTCACGCCGGCGCTCGCCGGCGCCATGCTGCTGGTGTTCATGAGCAGCCTGGGCTCCTTCTCGGCGCCTTACATCTTCGGCGGCGGCCTACGCGTACTCTCCACCCAGATCGTGGCGTCCAAGCTCAATGGCAACATGGGCATGGCCTACGTGGAAACCACCGTTCTTGCCCTGAGCGCCGTTGCCGCACTCCTGCTGCTTCGCTGGCTCGAGAGGCGCCGCAGCTATGTACTCTCCGGCAAGGGCACCGTGGAGCGGCGTTATGTCACAGGGCGCTGGAAGCGCGTCGCCCCGCTACTGGCCGGACTGTTCGTGTTGATCCTCATCCTGCCGCACCTCATGGTGCTGCTCGTGTCCTTCGCGCGCGACGGCACCTGGACTACGCAGGCACTGCCTCCCGAGTACACAATCGAGAACTTCGCGCGCCTCTTTGCCGACCCTCAGCTCGCGCGACCCATTCGCAACAGCGTCGTTATGGCGCTCATCGCCACCGCAGCCAACGTAATTGTCTGCTTTCTGGCCGCGTACCTCGTGGTCATGCGCAGGTTCAGGGGACGCAGGCTGCTCGAGTTGCTCATGGCGCTCCCGTGGGCAATACCGGCCACGGCAATTGCAATCGGCCTTGCGGCAACCTTCAACAGGCATGCACCGCTGGAAGGCCGGCTGCTGCTGGTTGGTACCTTCTGGATACTTCCGCTCGCCTACTTCGTTCGCGGCGTCCCGCTCGTTGCCTCGGCCGTGGAGGGCAGCCTTCGCCAGATGGATCCGGCGCTCGAAGACGCCGCCCGCGGACTTGGCGCAAGCTGGTGGCGCACCGTTTGGCGGGTCGTACTGCCCGCTGCGCGTCCCGGACTCATGGCCGGTGCGCTACTTGCGGCAGTCACGGCGGTGGGCGAGTTCGTGGCGAGCGTGGTGCTCTACACGCACGCAAATCGCCCCATTTCAATTGAGATTCTCGCGCAGCTTCGCGCGTTCTCCTTCGGCACTGCGGCAGCCTACAGCGTTCTGCTCATCGCGCTGGTGCTCGTGATTACCGTGGCTGCACGGTGGCTGGAAGGCCGAACGGCGTTTGCAGGTCGAGGAGTAACCGGCTAGTGGAATGTCGCACACCGTCTGCATGACGGATGTATGCTGTAAGCACGAAGCCACCAACGCTACCGAGTCGCAATGTCCCAGAGGCCTCATGTCGTCATTGTTGGAGGCGGGTTCGCCGGCATTCATGCCGCACGCGGCCTGAAGAAGGCTGCGGTTGACATAACACTCCTGGACAGGACGAATCACTACCTGTTCCAGCCGCTGTTATACCAGGTTGCCACGGCGATGCTCGCACCAAGCGACATCACCGTCCCCATTCGATTCCTGCTGCGCAAGCAGAAGAACACGCGCGTTCTCATGGCGCAGGTTGACCGTATCGTTCCCGAAGAGAAGAAGGTCATCGCGTCTGATGGCAGCATGGAACTCACCTACGACTATCTCATTCTCGCAACCGGTGCGCGCCACTCGTACTTCGGGAACGACGACTGGGAATTGAATGCTCCCGGGCTCAAGAGCCTGGAGGATGCGCTCGAGATCCGCCGCCGATTTCTGCTTGCCTTCGAGCACGCGGAGACCTGCGCAACGAACGAGGAGCTGCGTGAACTGCAGACCTTCGTGGTTGTGGGCGGAGGGCCAACCGGAGTTGAACTCGCTGGCATGTTGCCGAGCGTCGCGATGGATGCCATTCGCGAGGATTTCCGCCGGGTGAACACCCGCGAGACGCGCGTCATTCTGCTCGAGGGCGGACCTCGGATACTGCCCACATTCCCGGAGTCCCTTGGCACGCGAGCGGCCGAAGACCTCCGCAAGCTGGGCGTGGATGTGCGCACCGGTGCCCTGGTTACGCGCATCGAGGATGACGCCGTGTACGTCGGTGATGAGCGTATCGGAACCCGAAATGTGTACTGGGCCGCCGGCAACGCCGCTTCACCGCTTGCCAGGTCCCTTGGAGTGGAGCTCGACAGGGCCGGCCGGGTACTCGTCAATCCTGACCTTACGGTGCCCGATCATCCGGAGATCTTTGTCGTCGGCGACCTGGCCGCAGCCCGTAACAAGGCCGGTAGCCCCGTACCGGGGGTAGCACCGGCCGCTATGCAGGGGGGCGATTCGGTTGCCAGGAACATCCGGAGGCTCCTGGACGGCAAGCCCACGGCGCCTTTCAAGTACCTGAACAAGGGAGACCTGGCCACCATCGGCCGGCACAAGGCCGTCGCCAAACTCGGCTCATTTCAGTTTGGGGGCTACCTGGCATGGGTCATCTGGCTTTTCGTTCACCTGATGTACCTTGTTGGCTTCCGGAATCGAGTGAGCGTTCTGATTCAATGGGCCTATGCCTACTTCACATATGAGCGTGGAGTGAGATTGATTACGGGTGCTGTGGGTACGCACCTGCAGCGAAGCAGGGAACCGGTGGGTACATCTTCCGCATGAGTAATCCGGAAACGGACTGTCATACCCACTTGCGAACTTCATCATCAGGTTGCATTTCGATGATGGCTGGTTCGTAGTACCGCCTGCGGCGCCGGTGAAGGTTCCAGCCAGTGCCTGTGGAAGGCGAGCACGCCATAAGGAGCGGTGGAGCAAGGAGATGGGACGTCAGTCCGATGAACCGGGTGCGCGCAATCGATCCAAGAACACTGCAGGTACCCTGATGCCGCGCGCGCAGGCAGGCAGCTACACGGCACCGGCCCTCACGCCGCTTCATTCCGCCGACCTGGCAAGCCTGCCAGCTCATCAGCCGGACGAGGAGCGCAACGGACAGGGGCGCTATCTCGCCGTTTTCGAGATGATCCCGCTCGCCCTTGCGGTGGTGGATGATCGGCTGAGCATCGTGAGGGCCAACGCCCGCTTCCGCGCAATGTTCGGGATGGCAGACGAACCAAGCGCGCGTCGGTTCGTTCACGAAGTGTTTCCAGTGGGCGAGTCAGACCTGATGGCCGCCATCATATCCGCCCGACGCGGACTTCCGGGCGTGTCCACCTCCGTGCTGCTTCGCGTCGGAACGGATGGACGTGCAGTGATGGCATCCTGCCTTGCCACGCCCGGTGAGACGGTGGACACGGATGTTCTGGTCGTGCTTCGGGAAGTTGATGCGCCGGCCGCACAGGCCCCGGAGCCGGCCGGAGTAGACCACGGCGAGGACGCCCTGGCCCGGAAGGGCCCGGCCGGCCCCGGTTCACACGCCGTAGACCTGGGCTCCATGGAACACGCACGCTCACGCGAGCGTCGCCTGGCCGCAGTGGGACTGCTGGCCGCCGGCGTTATGCATGACGTGAACAACGCACTCAACCCGATCGTAGCCGCGGCATACCTGCTAAACCTGCACGCGGATGATCCGGAAATGGTGCGGCACTACGCTGCACGCGTAGCTGCTGCTGCGGAAACGGGTGCTGCCACTGCCGCACGTGTTGGTCGCATGCTCCGCCAGGAGCCGGTGGAGGATGCCCAGGAGCGTCCCATCGAGTTGTCAGTGCTAACGGACGAGGTTATCGCCATGACTCGCCCGCTGTGGGAGCAGCGCGCTCGCGGCGGACGGGTGGAACTGGTGCGGCAGCTGGAGCCGGGAATCTGGACCATGGGCGTTGCAGGCGAGGTTCGTGAAGCACTGCTCAACCTCGTTCACAACGCACTCGATGCCATGGAAGACGGCGGCACGCTCAAGGTGCGCTGCTGCGCCTCAGGCGACCGCGCGGTTCTGGAGGTCGAGGATGACGGCGTCGGCATGGACTCGGACGTGGTGGAGCGCGCGTTCGATCCATTCTTCACCACCAAGGGCACGCGCGGCTCCGGCCTGGGCCTGGCCGAGGTGAACGGAGTGATGCGCAGGCACAAGGGACATTCGGAGCTTCGAAGCAGCCCCGGAGACGGCACCCTGGTGCGGTTGCTCTTCCCGAGGGCATCTGCCGCCGAGGAGCCTTCCCGCAGGCAGAAGCTGCAGCGTGTTTCCCGCCGCGTGCTGGTTGTGGAGGACAACCTGGACAACCGCGAGTTCATGCGCGCACTTCTGCGCTCGGATGGCCATTCGGTGGAGGTGGCGCCCGGAGTTGCAGACGCGCTGGCCCTGCTCAGCCAGCGTCAGGGCGGCAGGAATGCGTTCGACCTGGTAGTGTCTGATGTGGGGCTTCTGGACGGAAGCGGCTGGGACCTGGTACACGCCATTCGCGAGCGCTGGCCGCTCCTGCAGGTGGGTATAGTTACCGGCTGGGACCTGTCATCGGAAACGGCCGAAGACGCAGATTTCATCCTGCGTAAACCGATTCGCACGGAATCACTTCTTGCCGCGGTGTCCGCCGACCGCTAGTGTGGGCGAGCACAGAGACAACTGGCGACGCTGCCATCCTGCCAACTCAAGGCTTCAAGGTTTGGTCACTGCAATGCCACAGATGGAGAGTACCACCAGTTCCGCCACACGTATCCTGCTTGCCGAGGACGACGATTCCGCTCGCGAGACCCTCGTAGAGCTGCTCGGTGCACTCGGGCATACGGTAGTGGGAGAGGTGGGGAGCGGACGTGAGGCTGTGAGCGGCGCCGCAGCGCTTCGACCGGACGTAGTACTGCTCGACATCCACATGCCCGACGGTTCGGGTATCGAGGCGGCCGAAGAGATTGCGCGTCAGGTGCCCGGTACGGCGGTGGTGCTCTTCAGCGGCGACCATACGCTCGTGTTGAGCGACCACGAGGTGGACTCAACGCGCGCAATCGCCTACCTGCCGAAGCCCACCCCGCCCAATGTGCTGGACGCCACCCTCCGCATGGCGGTGGCGCGCGCCCGCTCGCTGCGCGATGCACAGGACGAAGCTTCCCTGGCAAAGAACAGGCTCGAGGAGCGCAAGACCATCGAGCGGGCAAAGGGAATCCTGATGCGTCGCACGGGTTCCAGTGAGCAGGAAGCGTACAGCATACTGCGCCGCACGAGTCAGGACCGCTCGGTTCCCATGCTCGAGATAGCGAAGGCCGTGCTGGAGAGCGAGCCGGGTTACCGGGGTTGACCCTGGGTTTCCGGCTCGCTGCTTTCCACCTCCGTACCGAACTCCACATCCTCGTTCATCCCTGAAAGCCCGTCCGGCTCAACCGGACCGGTTGTCACTGCCTCACGCACCAGAGGTGCGCTCCTGCCGAGCTGCCTCACGCGACGCGCGGACTTCCAGAGCGCCCAGGGGCCTGCCATGTGCCCGCGAATCTCGGCCAGGGTGAACGACAGGGGGAAGTGATTCCTTCCGCGAAGGTACTTCCACACTGATGCGAGGTCGTGCAGTGGAAGGTCAACCAGCAGCCTCCGCAGGGCACGCAGGTCACGGTGGGCAAGGAGTATTCTCAGGTGATAGGCAACGTGCCCGGTGCTGTAGGCCCCGATCTGCCTCTCGAGATCCGGCATTGCCTGCCTGTGGCTGTGCCACAGCCATGCATCGGGTTCGTACACCACTGTCCATCCGGCCCGAAGAAGGCGGTAGTACATGTACGCATCCTCGCTTCCACCAGTGGGCGTTCCGGCGCCGAGTGCCTCGTCGAACAATCCTACGCGCGGGTCTGCGAGTACGCTTGCCCTGATGGCGCAGTTGGCCGTCGCTCCCATGTGCCATGCGCGAACGGGCTTGAAACGGCGCCGGAAGTGGGGAGTGGAGTACTCCTGCCTCACGAACCCCTTGCCCAGCCCGCCGTAGAGTTCGAACAGCCGGCGGGCTTCGGTATCCTGTTCCAGGGGAAGCACGTTACCCGTTACAGCAGCCACCTCCGGCCTGCCGAATGGTTTCACCAGGCGAGTCACCCAATCGTCAGGCGCGACTACATCGTCGTCGGTCATCACCACTATGTCGCCCGTTGATGCCGCAATACCGGCATTCCGGCCGTACGAAGCACCACCCCGCGGCTCGTTCACCAGACGCACCTGCGGATATTCCCGAACCACCGCAGCGGTAAGCCCCGACGCCGGACGATTGTCAACCACGATGATGTCCATGGCGCCGTGGTACTTCTGCGCCACGAGCGAATCCAGCGCTCTGCGCAGGTCGTTCGGCCTGTCTGCGGTGGCGAGCATCACCGTTACGGACGGCGGCTTTCGGGCGCCTCTCACCTGCTCGCCAAGCCACGTGGTGACATCGCGCATCACGTACTCGCGCCCCGGCTCCGACATCGTGCGTGTCAGCGCTTCGGACATCCGCTCGAGCAGCTGCGGCACGCCAACCACCCCGCCTTCCGGCGTCACGCGACATCTCGCGACTGGTACGCCGAGCTCGGTGACGACTACCTCCACGCCAGCAATGCGATCAAGGTCCGTCAGCGGTTCGAGAGCCCGGGTGACATCGATTGAACGAACCGCCACGATATGCGACTGCCGGTCACCCGCCGGATCTGACTCAACAGGGCCGGCAGAAGGAAAGGGAATCGGCGGGTGCGCAGCCGCAATATCGCGCGCCTGCTGCTGTGCCCGTCGATAGGCAGCTGCACCACCTCGAATCCCTGACGCCTCCAGGAGTGGCAGCCTGAGCGGAACCCCGCTGCGTCCGAGTACCGAGCGCACCACCCGCCTGGCGAAGTAGCTGGTCCACCACCATTTCGTCACGGCCCTGAAGCCGTCGCGCTCCTCGGGGTACATCGCTCGACTTCGCGTCATGTAGGCCGCGAACCCTGTTCCCCACTGCTTGATCTGTCGCTCCAGCTCCTTCATCCCGCGCCGGTGGGTGTGCCTCACGAGCACGTCTGGCGAGTACGCGAGTGTGTAGCCTTCCTGCAGCACGCGGAAGTACATCTCCAGGTCGCCGCCGCCGTCGCTTGCCGTACCCACATCGAGCGCCGGATCGAACCCGCCGAGCTCGGTGAGCACGCTGCGGCGGAACGCCATGTTAGCGCCCGTGCCATACTGCCCCGCTCCGTGGTGCCATGCCCGGTTTGCCGGCTGCAGCCTTGTGGCGCGATGCCATTCGCGGCGCCATCCGCGCAGAAAGCCACCATAGGTCTCGAACATTCGCTGTGCAGCCGCACCGAGCTCGGAAGGCAGCACGCTGCCCGTTACCGCCGCCAGTCCCGGGGACGCCGCGAACAGCCTGCCGAACGCCATCAGCCAGCCAGGGTCAGCGAGGGTGTCGTCGTCCGTGTAGGCCAGCACCTCGCCGCGGGCTTCCACGATCGCGCGGTTGCGCGCCCAATCCAGGCCCGCGCGCGGCTCGTGAATGTACCGGACCTGCGGAAACCGCTCCGCTACGAGTCTCCTGGTTGCATCGGTGGCGGGGGCGTTGTCCACCACTGCCACATCGAAATCCGGATACTCCAGGCGCGTCAGGCTATCCAGGCACCGCTCCAGGTCAGCCGGCCGATCACGCGTGCACACCGCCACCGTAATCGATGGCAGCGACTTCAGTTCCGCCTCACTCTGCCGTGGAGAACGAAGCAGCTCGTCCAGCCCCTGTCGAACCGCCCGAGCGGGTGCATTGCGAAAGCTGCGATAGCCGGACGTGTCAGGGTTCGCGAGCCAGGCCATTACACCCGCAGTCGCCAGGTCCGGGCCCAGATGCGCCGCGATGGACGCCGCCACACTCTCTGCCGGAACCATTCCGTCGGACGAAGGACGCAACACCACCTCGCCGAGCATTCTGGGACCGAGCTGGACCAGAAGTCGCACCAGAGATGTGCCGGAGGGTGCCTGCAGCGCACAGATTCCCTCTCCGAGATTCAGGCGCGCAATGTGTATTACGTCAGACGTCATGCGTTCTCGCGCTTTCCGGTCAGGTGGTCCGAAGGGAGGGCCAGCCGGCTTGTCGTCAGGCTCAGAGTTTCCATTCAGGTGGATCATTGACCGCACCCGCCAACTCATCAGCAGATTCAGCAGTTCCCCTGTTCATTGATCAGGGCAATGCCCGTACCTCGTGGCGAATGATCGTCGAACGATGGGAGTCTTTGTGGCACTCCCGTGGACTGGTACGGGAGTTTGCACTGCGCGACCTTCGGGTGCGGTACCACCAGGCGGCACTGGGTGTGTTGTGGGCACTACTGATGCCGGTGCTGGTGGTGCTTACCGGTCTGGTGCTGCGGCTCGTTGTGGCGCAGTCGAGTGGTGCGGGTGATGGGGTGGCTTCGCTGGGCGGGATTGTCGTCAGGGCAGTTCCCTGGTCGTTCTTTGCGGGAGCGCTGGGCTTTGCCACGTCGAGTCTTACCGCCAACGGAGTTCTGATCAGCAAGGTGTACTTTCCGCGGGAGGCGTTGCCCGTAGCGACCGTCGCTGCGCAGGGTGTTGACCTCGCTGTTGGACTGGTGATGGCATCGGTGGTGCTCGCGTTCGTCGGGGTAACGCTGTCAGTACAGATGTTGTGGGCGATTCCGCTGCTGATCACGCTGGTGCTGCTGACAACCGGTGTGTCGCTGATCGCTGCGTGCGCCAACCTGTTCTTTCGTGACGTCAGGTACCTCGTGCAGGTGTTCCTGACATTCGGCGTGTTCTTCACGCCGGTTTTCTACGACGCCACGCGACTCGGTGCCACTGGCGCACGGATAGTTATGCTTAACCCGCTGTCCCCGATTCTCGAAGGGCTGCGCCTGAGCGTTGCAGACGGGCACTCGCTGCTGCAGCCGCTGGTGGTTGACGGGATCGCTGCGTGGTCGCCGTGGATGCTGGTGTACCCGGCAGTGTTCGCGGCGGGAAGCCTGCTGGTGGCGTCAGTGCTGTACAGCAGGCTGGAACTGTCATTCGCGGAATACCTGTGATGCCGGGATCAGCCGAGCCGAAGGTTCGCTTCGAGCGGGTGTGGAAGCGGTTTCGTCGTGGCGACATGCACGACAGTCTGCGAGACCTCATTCCGTCGCTCATGCGAAGAGCGCTGAGAAGGAGTGCACCGCCAGCGACCGCGAACCGAAGCTTCTGGGCGCTGCAGGATGTGAGCTTTCATGTGGGCACCGGAGAGGCACTTGGAATTATCGGTGCCAACGGTGCGGGAAAGTCCACCGCGCTCAAGCTGCTCACACGCGTGCTCGGCCCCACGCACGGCTTCTGTTCCGTGGAGGGCCGGGTTGGTGCCCTGATCGAAGTGTCGGCCGGGTTTCACCCGGACCTGACGGGAAGGGAGAACGTGTTCCTGCACGGAGCCGTGATGGGAATGTCGCGATCGGAGATTGCACGCAAGTTCGATCGCATCGTGGACTTCTCCGGTGTGGAGGAGTTCCTGGACACTCCCGTAAAGCGCTATTCGTCAGGCATGAACGCGCGGCTTGGCTTCGCTATCGCGGCTCACCTCGATCCGGACGTCCTCATCATCGATGAAGTTCTGTCCGTGGGAGATGCGAATTTCCAGCGCAAGGCACTCACGAGGGTGAGCGAGCTGGTGAAAAGCGGTGTACCGGCTGTACTCGTTACGCACCAGCTCGACCAGGTAACCTCGCTGTGCACGAAGGCGCTGGTGCTGGAGCGCGGGAAGGTTGTGGCTGAAGGCACGCCATCAGAGAGCATTGCACAGTATCTGTCCAGTGCCATGGACGCTGATGCAATAGACGACATGTCAGTGCTCGTGGTGAAGACCATCAGGCGGCAGCAGCGGCAGGGAGTAAGGCCGGGCGACACACTCAACCTGTCAATCGAGGTGATCGTGCAGGATCTGCGGCTCGGCGCGGTTCAACAGCTGATTGCTCGCGTTAGTTCGGCAATCACAGGCAGCGTGGTGTTTGAAGGTGCGCTGCACGAGGCGGGCCTGGAGGCGCCGACGATGTCTTCGTGGTACTGGGCCGATGTCGGTCTTACGCTGCACGCTCCGCCCGGTCCGTATCATGTGGAGTTCATTGCTGCCGACCGCAGGTCGGGCAGCGAGCTGGCACGTGCGGGTGGTGTTTACGTGTCTCTGGACGGGGATGGAAAATTCCACGGCGCACCGCGCGGTGACATGACGGCCCGTTTGACTCATGCAGCGCAGTTCGGTGTGGCAAACGACTTCGCACCTGTTACAACGCCTGACGCCTGACGCAAGCGTATGACACCCTCCCGCGATGCGCGCTTGCCTGCCGTTGCGCTTGTGGTATGCACACGCAACCGTGCCAGCAGACTTCCCGCCCTGTTCGAGTCGCTGGCCAGGTTGCATACTGACCACCACTGGGAGCTAGTGATGGTGGACAGCGCGTCCACGGATGACACGCCGGCTGTGCTGGCGGAGGCAAACAACGGTAGTGCCCTGCCAACGAGGACTGTGCGCGTGGAGCAGGCAGGGCTTGCGAGGGCGCGGAACGCGGGCATTTCGGCAGCGCGGGCGCCTGTTATCGCGTTCATGGATGATGATTGCTATCCGGAGCCAGACCTGCTCGACAGGTGGCTGGAGGTCTTCACGAACGAGAAGGTGGGCTACGGAGGCGGACGGATCATGCTGCACGACGAACGGGATGCTGCGGTAACGATACGCACCGATGCGAAGCCATGGATCTTCAGGCCTGGCGACTACGTGCGGCCCGGTGTGGTGCAGGGTGCGAACATCGCGCTTCGTCGTGCAGTGCTCGAAGCAGTTGGGGGCTTCACTGAAGCAATCGGGCCTGGAACTCCCTTCAACTTCGAAGACGTGGATGTGGTGGCCCGAGCATCGGCCGCAGGATATACCGGAGGATACTTTCCGGGTCCAACCGTGAGGCATCACCATGGACGAAGGCCCGGCCCCGAGCTGGACAGCCTGCTCGAATCGTATGACATAGGCAGAGGTGCCTACTGGGGAACCCTGCTGAAGCGCCGCGGATACAGGCGTTATGCAATAGGAGGCCTGGTCGCGAGCCTGATGACGAAGCCGTGGCCCGTGGTAAAGCGGGAAGTGCAGGGTATGAAGTCGTGGTTGAGGATTGATGACTGATCGCCACTGCAGGCCGCGGATCCCCCTCCGCCACGCGAGACACCTCCGAATCTGTACAACCGTACTCCCTAACCCTTAACCCCTGGCATCTGGCACTCAGCCCCTGCGTTCCTCACTCAACTGCAACGTCAACGGAATAATCAGCACCACCAGCAGCCCCGCAGCGAAGAACGGCACGCCGATTCCAAGGTGGTCGAACGCGAGACCGGCAAGCAACGGGAAGGTCGAGCGGGTAACTCCGCCGAACGTCTGCTGAGTTCCCATGTACATGCCACGCTCGCGCGAATCGATCACCTGCGAGAGCAGCGATGTGACACAGGGGAACGTGAACGCGGTGCCCAGCGGCCAGAGGCCGACCGCCAACGCGAGCATCCCGTAGTTCGACGCCAGCGGAAGCGTCATCAGTCCGGTGGCAAGCAACGCCAGCCCCAGTCGCGCAAGCCGGGCCTCACCGAAGCGATCTACCATGGGGCCGAGAATCAGCGCTCGCGTCAGCACGGAAATGGCGCCCACATACGTGAAGAAAAACCCGATCGTCTGCTCCGTTACCGCAAACCTGGCGGCGAGATACAGAGCAAGCACCGCCGTGCTCCCCTGGAACGCACCCATTGCTACGCTGTAAATCCAGATCAGTCGCGATGGAGTTTCACCGGGGCGCCTGACGACACGCATGATCGTGTCGCGCGACCGCGTGATCGTACGCATGCCCGTTGCCCGCGCCTCCGCGCCATGCGACTCATGCAGGTAGCGCCACGCGAACCCGATGTTCACCGTGCAGAGTAGCGCTGCAAACAGGCCGGGCGCCGGGCGTCCAAGCTGCATCGTGGTAGAGCCGAGTACCGGACCGATGGTTACGCCGAGGTTGGTCGCTGCAGACAGCCAGCCCAACGCACGGGCACGATCCTGCGGCTTCGTCGCGTCCGCCACATACGCCTGGATAACTCCTACCGTCCCACCACCCGCCCCCTGGATCACACGCGACAGAAGCAACAGCCACACCGAATCCGCAAACGCAAACACGACGTACGCAATTGCCGATGCACCAAGCCCGATCAGAAGCGCCGGGCGCCGTCCGTATCTGTCAGAGAAACGACCCCATAACGGCGCACTCACCAGCTGCGCTACGGAAAACGCCGCTATCAGAACCGTTACCACGAACCCGCTCGCACCGAGGTCGGTGGCGAAGAACGGAAGCAGCGGAATCACCATCAGCACGCCAACCATGTCCACGAACGCCGTCACCATGAGAATGGCCAGCTTTCGTGCGTTGTCGCGTCGAGTTGGTTCTGCCTGCGGCGCTACGGACTCCGGATCCTTCGTATCCCCGGCGTCGTTCTCGTCAGGTGACCCGCTGCCGGGAGCGCCGGCGCTATCGCTCACGCGTCAGCCTTTCCAAGCGCAGCAGGCGCAACCGATCGGCCAACTATCCCGGCGAGCGCAACTATCGTCAGCACGAACGGGATCATGTCCACGAACTGCTGTGGAACCGCGCCGGCCTGGCCTAGCAGGATGCTTAGCGCGTCGGCCGCAGCGAACAGGATACACGCAGCAGCAACGCGCATTGGCATCCACCTGCCGAAGATCACCGCTGCCAGCGCAATGAAGCCGCGTCCCGCGGTCATGTTGTTCGTGAACTGGTGCTGCTCCATCGCGAGGTACACACCGGCGAGCCCCGCAAGCGCTCCCGAAAGCAATACACCGGCATAACGAATGGCGGAAACATCCACGCCAGCGGTTTCCGCGGCCTCCGGGTGCTCTCCAACGGCCCTTACGCGAAGGCCGAAGATCGTCTTGTGCAAGAGAAAAGCAATCGCAGGGAGCGCAAGAACACCCATCCAGGCCAGCGGATTGGTGATCGTGGAATACGCCACGCCGCTCCCTTCCGTGCTGAAGCCCGGGATGCGCGGCGAGTTCGAACTGCTGTCGAACGCGAGACGCAGAAAGAAGGTGGTGGCGCCTACGGCGAGCAGGTTCACCGCAATACCACTCACCACCTGATCTGCCTGGAACCTTATGGTCACCAGGCCGAGCAGTGCTGCTGCCAGCGTTGCGCCGGCCATCCCCGCAAGAAGACCGACTACGGCGCTTCCACTGTAAAGGGCGCCGATCGCAGCGCAGAATGCGCCGGTGAGCATGAAGCCTTCCAGCGTGAGCGCGATGATCCCCACTCGCTCGCTCATGATTCCCCCGGCAGCCGCAAAGAGAAGCGGCAGCGCGAGTCGCAACGTTTGAAGAAGGAATGCGATGATGATCATGCTGCCCTCTCCACACGCTTCAACGCCTTGCGCCCGCGCGCCGCACGCAGCTCGGCGCGCACGGCAGGAACCGATGCGGCGATGGCGAGAATCACCACGGCCTGAAGCACGTCAACAATCTCCTTCGGCACGAGCGCATTCACGGCCAGCCCACCTTGCGAGAGGGTGGCGAAGAGCAATGCAGCCAGAACGATTCCCAGCGGATGGTTGCGTCCCACGAGTGCAACAGCAATCCCCAGGAAGCCCGAGCCTGACGCGAAGCCGTCTTCGTAGTAAAGCTTGTAGCCCAGCACGAAGTTGATGCTTCCCAGGCCCGCGAGAGCTCCCGCCACCAGCATTGCCGTAGTCCAGGACCGACCGACGTTCACTCCACCATACTCAGCAGCTTCCGGCTGAAGTCCGGTGGCACGCAGCTCGTAACCGCTTCGTGTTCGGAACAGCCACCAGCCAACTGCAACGGTAGCCAGCGCCACCACCAGTATGCTGAAGTTTGCTGCCGATCCGTGGAATGCCGGAATCAGGGCAGAGAGCCGTGGAAGTGCACCGGCGGCAATCTCCGGCGTGTGCAACGTTTCAGGCATCGCAAGGTGTGACGCCGTTGCCCAGTTCAGGAGCGCAAGCACCACGAAGTTGAGCATGATCGTGACTATCACTTCGTTCGCGCCAAAGCGCGCGCGCAGGTAGCCCGGTACCACGCCCACTGCTCCTCCGCCAGCCATGGCTGCCATAACGAGAAGCGGCAGTGCAACGACCAGCGGAAGCCCCGCAGGGAGCAGCATTCCGATCACGCCGGCCGCGAAGCCACCCGCAGCCAGCTGACCTTCCGCTCCGATGTTGAACAGGCCGGCTCGTGAGGCAACGGCAAACGCCAGTCCCGTGCACGTGAACGTCGTCGCCTTGTAGAGAACCTGCCCGATCCCGTACCCGTTCCCCCAGGAACCTTCCAGGAGAAGCTGAAATACGTAGGACGGCGACTGGCCGAACGCGAGGATGAGAAGGTCTCCGACAACCAGCGCAACGAGCAATGCCACGATCGGGGGCAGAATCATCTCCTCGAGCCGCTCCCGTCGATCGGCGGCCCTCGCGTCCGGCGCGGCGCTCTCCACCACGTCAGGTGCGCTCATGAAACTGCCTCGTGTACGCCTGACGCGCCCGTCATGTACTGTCCCAGAACCTCCGCCGATGCATCCGCGCGATCGAGCATTACTGCGAGACGCCCGCCATAGAGCACCCCTATGCGATCCGACAGTGCCAGAACCTCGTTGAGGTCTGCAGACACCAGCAGAATTGCCAGGCCCGAAGCCCGCGCGTTGCGCAGCTGTTCGTGGATGAACTCGATGGCGCCCACGTCCACACCGCGCGTTGGCTGCGCAGCCAGCAGCACCCTGAAGTCACGGCCCATTTCGCGGGCGATCACCACCTTCTGCTGGTTTCCGCCGGAGAGTGCTCGCACGGGCAGATTCGGGTCGGTGGGGCGGATGTCGAAGTGTCGGATGGATTCAACGGCGTTCGCTGCGATCCGTGCGGAGTCGAGCACGCCTGACGCGGACGTGTAGTGGTGCTGAAGGCCGAGTACGAGGTTATCGGCTACGGAGAAGTCGAGGATGAGTCCGCGTGTCTGGCGGTCTTCGGGAATGTGCGAGAGCCCTGCCTCTGCCCGTTCGCGAACCGACAGGATCGTGACGTCGCGTCCGTCGAGCAGGATCGTGCCGGCGATGGCGGGTGCGAGACCGGCGATGGCGTGAACCAGCTCGGTTTGGCCGTTCCCCTCCACCCCTGCTATTCCAACGATTTCACCCGGTGCGATGGATAGCGAGATGGAGTCTACGGCGCGTTCGCGGCGCGAGGATGAGACGCTGAGGTTCCGGATTTCGAGGGCGGGTGCGGTGCGTTGTGGTGGTTGTGCGGGCGTGGTTTCGGTTGGGGCGGCTGTCGGGTGCGGCGGTATGTTGCTGTTGGGGGGGGACCCCCGCTCCTCACCCAGAACCTCCCCCCCAATCGCCACAGCACCCGCCAGCGTCACCTCACGACCAACCATTGCCCGCGCCAGCTCCGCCGGCGACGTATCCGCCGTCCGCATCCGGGCCACCGTCCTGCCACCGCGCATGACCGTCACACGGTCCGAGATCGCCATCACCTCGTCCAGCCGGTGCGTGATCACAACCGCCGTACCGCCCTCCGCACGCAGGCCGCGCAGCACCGACCACAACTCATCAACCTCCGGCGGCGACAGCACAGCCGTGGGCTCGTCCAGCACCAGCAACCGCGCGCCACGATACAGAACCTTCAGTATCTCCACGCGCTGCGCCTCACCCACTGACAGCGAAGACAGCAGAGCGTTCGGCGACACCCTCAGGCCCGTGCGACGCGCCAGCTCACCCACCTCCTGCTCCGCACGCGAACCGTCGTACATGCCGAACCGCTTCGGTTCCAGCCCTAATACCACATTCTCCGCAACCGTGAGTGGAGGAACCAGCATGAAGTGCTGGTACACCATCCCCACACCAGCGGCGATGGCGTCTGCCGCCGTCCAGCCGGTAACGTCCGCCCCGTTCACCGACACCGTTCCCGCGTCAGGCGCCAGCACTCCTGCCAGGATGTGCATGAGCGTACTCTTGCCCGCTCCATTCTCGCCTACGAGCGCATGTATCTCTCCTCGCGCAACGTCCAGCGATGCGTCCGCAATTGCCACCACCGCACCGAAGCGCTTCCGGATACCCGTCAGGCGCACGGCAGGAGACAGCTCCGCCCCAGTTCCTTCCGGCTCGGGTTCCGATGCACCGTCGGGTGCATGCAAGGGCTCGGTAATCAACGTGATCTGGGAACCTGGATTGCCCCGCTGATGATGGAATCGCGCAGGGCCTCCACCCGTTGGCGCGCCACACGCGGAATCATGCTGCGGTTGTTCTCGTCGTAAACGTAGTCCACGCCGCCTTCAGCCAGGCCGAACTCGAAGTTGCCGCCGGTGAACCGCTCGTTTGCAACGCGCTCGATGGCGTCATACACGGCGGCGTCCACTCCCTTCACCATGGACGTGAGCACGTAACCCGGCGCTTCCGCGTACTGGTCGGAGTCCACGCCAATCGCCAGGCGACCCATCTGGCGTGCGGCTTCGAACACTCCAAGCCCCGTGGAGCCCGCTGCGTGGAAGATGACCTGAACGCCCGACTGATACTGGCTCAGGGCCAGCTCCTTGCCGCGACCGGGGTTGCTGAATGCTTCCGGCGTGACGCCCGCGTACTGCGACACCACCGTGCAGTCCGGACACACCCGGAGTACTCCGGCGCGATAGCCCGCCTCGAACTTGTGTATGAGCGGGATGTCCATACCCCCAACGAACCCGACGCGCTTCGAGTTGCCCACCAGCGCGGCGAGTGCTCCTACGAGGAACGACCCTTCCTCTTCCCGAAAGCGCAGCGCCGCGAGGTTGGGTGGCAGGATCGGGTTTCCGTCCTCGTCCAGCTGAACGGACAGGTCCACACCTGCGAACAGCGAGTTGGGATACTCGCTGGCCAGGAGCATGAGGTCATCGGTGAAGATGAAGCCGACACCAATCACCAAATCCATTCCCTCGGCGGTCAGCAGGCGAAGGCCGGCTTCGCGATCGGAACCATCACCCGGCTCGATGAACCGAACCCTCGCACCCAACTCACGAGCCGCGCGCTCCGCGCCCATGTAGGCGCCGTCGTTGAACGACTTGTCGCCGCGTCCGCCAACGTCGAAGATGATGCCAACGTCCAGCCCTTCACCCTCAGGGAGGGTGGTTGCGCCGTCCGGCTGCATGAACTGCAGCAGCACGTGCGCGCACAGAAGAAGAGCGACTACCGCGAGTATTCGTTGCATTGCGGGGAAGTCTCGCCACCAGACGGCGGCGTGGCTAGTGCGTTGTGAACTGCGCGAGCTGACCTGGATGAAGCACGAATGATCAACGACTTGTCCGAGGACCACGCGGCGCGTTCATTTCGAACATGACAGAACGAGTGCGGACTCGCTTTCTGGTGGTTGGAAGCGGAGTTGCGGGCCTCCATACTGCCTGGCGTGCGAGTGAGCGCGGAAAGGTGATGCTGCTGACGAAGCGATCCCTGTTCGACAGCGCCACAGCGTACGCACAGGGCGGCATTGCCGCGGCACTCGGTGCTGGCGACTCGCCTGAACTTCACTGGCGAGACACGCTTGCTGCGGGTGCTGCACTCTGTGATGCGGCCGCGGTGCAGGTTCTGGTGGAGGAAGGGCCTGCACGCGTTCGCGAACTGCATGCAGCAGGGGCGCACTTCGACCTCGGCCCCACAGGACGGCTGCAGCTGGGACACGAGGCCGCGCACTCGCGCCACCGGATCGTGCATTCGCATGGCGACCAGACAGGTGCAGAGGTTACCGCCACCCTGATCGCGCGCGTGCAGGAAACCGATCAGGTGGAAGTGGTGGAGAAGGCGCGGGTACTGGATCTCATAGTGGACGGCGACCGCTGTGCTGGTGTGCGGGCGAGCGTTGCCGGCGTAGCCACAGAGATCCTTGCAGACGCCACCGTGCTCGCCACGGGTGGATGCGGCCAGGTGTACCGCTACACCACGAATCCCCAGGTGGCCACGGGCGACGGGTTCGCCATGGCCCACCGGGCCAGGGTGAAGCTCAGCGACATGGAGTTCGTACAGTTCCACCCAACGGCCCTGGACACGCCGGAGAATCCGCTGGCGCTGGTATCCGAGGCTGTTCGCGGTGAGGGTGCGGTGCTCGTCAACGATCGGGGTGAGCGCTTCATGCCCAAGCGCCACAAGCTGGCCGAGCTTGCGCCGCGCGACGTAGTGGCTCGTGAGGTGTATCGGCAGCAGAGCGCAGGAAACAAGGTGTTCCTGGATGCCCGGTTGCTGGGTGAAAGGTTCGAGGAGCGCTTTCCGGGGATATTCGCACTCTGTATGGCTCGAGGCATCAATCCGGGCCGGGAGTTGATCCCGGTAACTCCAGCGGCGCACTATATGATGGGTGGAATAGTGGCAGACCTTGCAGGCCGGTCCAGTCTGGCGCGGCTGTATGCAGTAGGCGAGGTTGCGAGAACCGGGGTTCATGGAGCGAACCGGTTGGCGTCCAATTCGCTTCTGGAAGGTCTGGTTTTCGCGGAGCGTGCTGCACGCGACATGGTGAATACGCCACGGCTCACGGGAGTGCCGCGAAAGGGCAGGTGGGAGGTTCCGCAGTTGCTGGACAGAGGAGCCGCACAGGTTGCAGCGGACGAAGTTCGGAAGGTGATGTGGGAGCATGCTGCGATTGCGCGAACTGCCAGTGACCTCAGAACGAACCGGCGGCTGCTGAACGAGATAGAATCGCGACTGCCGGCTGGTGCGACAGAGGAGTTGAATCTCGTTCAGACGGCCCGTTTGATCACGGAGGCAGCTCTTCTCCGCAAGGAATCGCGCGGTGGCCACTACCGTGCGGATTTTCCACGGTCGAAGCGCAAGTGGCGCGGGCGACACATCGAGTGGTGAAGCGGGGCCACGCGCTCCGATTATCACAATACAGGTCTTAAATCCCTATTTTCGTGTACTCAACTTCTGCGAACGCTTCCGAGATTGCCAAGATGCAGCAGCGCATCAAGGAGCTTGCCCGTGAGCGCAATGCTGTTGTGCTGGCTCACAACTACCAGCGTCCGGAGGTGCAGGACGTTGCCGACTTTGTGGGCGACTCGCTCGGCCTCTCGCGTGAGGCAACGCGAACGGATGCAGACGTGATCGTCTTCTGCGGCGTGCACTTCATGGCTGAGACGGCGGCAATCCTCTCGCCGGAAAAGACGGTGCTGCTGCCGGACATGGCGGCGGGCTGCTCGCTCGCCTCGAGCATCGATGCAGACGACCTTCGCAAGTGGAAGGCGGAGCACCCCGGCGCAGTGGTGGTGTCGTACGTGAATACTACTGCGGAAGTGAAGGCGGAAACCGACTACTGCTGTACGTCAGGCAACGCCGTGGATGTGATCAACGCCATTCCCGCGGACAAGGAGATTCTGTTCCTGCCGGACATGTTCCTGGGCGCACATGTGCGGCGCATGACGGGGCGTGAGAACATTCACGTGTGGATGGGCGAGTGCCATGTGCATGCCGGAATCGATCCCGAACACATCACCCTCACGAGGAGCCAGCACCCCGATGCGGAGTTCCTGATTCACCCCGAGTGCGGATGTGCCACCAGTGCGGTGGATGCGGTGTCGTCTGGTGCGGTGGACCCTCGCGGCGTGCAGATACTTTCCACGGAAGGGATGATCCGCCGGCCGGCTACGTCTGACAACGACACCTTCATCGTTGCAACCGAGGTGGGCATCCTGCACAGGATGCAGCGCGAGAATCCGAGCAAGACTTTCATCCCGGCAAACGCTCGTGCGGTGTGCACCTACATGAAGGTGACCACGCTGCCGAAGGTTCTGAGGTCCCTGGAGCGAATGGAGCACCACATTACCGTGGAGCCCTCCATTGCGGCCAGGGCTCGACTGGCCATCGAGCGCATGGTTTCCATCGGTGGCAACACACCACTCTCTCCCGTTCCCGACGGAGCTACGGACCCCGGCGAATGACTACACCCGAGTATCCCGGCAAGGGCGGAAACGGAGAGCAGAGGCGGACGCATAGGCAGGATGCAGGAGCTCGTGCTCCCCGCACCGTGACACCGGGCGAGATGCCCGCGATAAATGCCAGCGCCGTTTGGTTTCCGCTCAGCCGGGGTGAGCTGGAGGCGGTGGTGCGCGATGCGCTTGACGAGGACGGCGCGCTCAACGACCTGACGACGCTCGCCACGGTGCACGCGGACAGGAAGGCGCGTGCCACGCTCGTTGCGCGTGAACAGGGTGTGATTGCAGGTGTTCCACTCGCGGTAGAGGCGTTCAGGCAGCTGGACCCGAGGTCATCGATTCGCATCGACGCTGAAGACGGCACGCGCGTTTCGCCCGGACAGTCGGTTCTCTTCCTGAGTGGCCATGCGCGTTCGATGCTTTCTGCGGAACGTGTTGCGCTCAACTTCCTGCAGCGCCTGTCGGGCATTGCAACTGGCACGCACCAGTTCGTTCAGGCGGTGAAGGGAACGCGTGCCCAGATCCTGGACACGCGCAAGACCACGCCTGGCTGGCGCCGGCTGGAGAAGTATGCGGTACGGTGCGGTGGGGGCGTGAACCACCGCTTCGATCTCGCGTCGGCAATACTGATCAAGGACAATCACCTCGCTGCGCTCGACGGAGACGTGGAAGCTGCCGTTCGCGGGGCGCGCGCGCTCGCGCCCGCAGGTGTGCAGGTGGAAGTCGAGTGCGACCGGCTGGATCAGGTGGAGCGGGCGCTCGCAGCGGGAGCGGACATCATCCTGCTCGACAACATGTCAACGGTCGAACTGCGGCAGTGCGTGAACATGGTGAACGACCGTGTGCCCCTGGAGGCGTCAGGCGGTGTGAACCTGGACACCGTCAGGGCCATCGCCGAAACCGGCGTGGGTCGAGTATCGGTCGGGGCACTCACACACTCCGTCAGGGCGATGGACCTGGCACTGGAGTTCGCATAGGCGTCGGAACGCCCAGCCAGACAGATAGACGCTGTCGCCAGGACAGCGCGGCTGTAGGGGTTACCCTTACAACCCTGTCCGCCCTTCAGCGTCACAATTCGATCATTCTACCTGACGGTTCAGATCGGCTCGCTTCAGCAGATTCCCCTGCACAACCCACACACGGGGAATCCAGAGTGTCATCACACGACGATCAGAATCCGAGCGGCCCGATCGAGCTGCTCAACGAAACCGCAACTCGCAGGCGCTTCCTCAGGCGCTCTGCAGTTGTCGCGCTAACCGTTCCAGCCGTTGCCGCACTGGGCTGCAAGGCCGAGTCCGGGGCCCAGGGCAGCCGGCCGGCCACCGCGGTTCCGTCCGATAGCGACCAGAGCGGCGGCTCCATGGCCGCACACCCAACCGTGCCCGCGGGCACCGCGGTTTCGAAGTCCGAAGAGATGGACCGCATGCACGAGGAGGGCGTAAAGTCCTTCCCCGCGCCCACTCAGGGAAAAGGCGGCCAGCTTCTCGAGCCTCGCATTGAGAACGGTGTAAAGATCTTCGAACTCACCGTCGCCAAGATGAAGTGGGAAACCGAGCCTGGAAAGTTCGTGGAGGCATGGGCCTTCAACGAGCAGGTGCCAGGGCCCGAAATCCGCGCTCGCGAGGGCGACCGTGTTCGCATTCTCGTTCACAACAACCTGGATGAATCCACGGCGATCCACTTCCACGGTCTGGAAGTTCCCAATGACCAGGATGGCGTGCCGTTCATCACCCAGCCACCCATAAAGCCCGGCACCACGTACACCTACGAGTTCACGGTTCCTAATGCCGGCTCGCATATGTACCATTCCCACATGAACGCCGCCAAGCAGACCATGCTCGGCATGCTGGGGGCATTCATCGTGGCGCCGAAGAACCCGCGTGCCGAGCCGTCGAGCGATCTCGATTACGTGATGATCCTCAACGACGGAATGCACGGATACACGCTTAACGGCAAGGGCTTCCCCGCTACCGAACCGATCGTGATGAAGAAGGGGCAGACGCTCCGTGTACGCTTCATGAACGAAGGGATGATGATCCACCCGATGCACCTGCACGGCATGCACATGACCGTGATTGCACGAGATGGATGGATGTTACCGCAGCCTTACAAGTGTGACACCGTGAACATTGCACCGGGTGAACGCTGGGATGTGCTCGTGAACTGCAACAATCCAGGCACCTGGGCATTCCACTGCCACATCCTGCCTCACGCCGAATCCGAACATGGAATGTTCGGGATGGTAACAGCGCTAATTGTTCAGCCCTGACGGAGCACCGCCCGGAGAAGCGGGAGCGTCGCGCGCAGCAGGCGACGCCCCCGGAGGTCGGGGCGAGGGTTCCCCGAAGTCCACAGACGCGCAGACGAACCGGGTACAGCCCGGTTCGTCTGCGCGTGGCGTTCCGCTTTACCGGAGTACGAATTCCGGCCGGCGGATGCCCAACCTGCCAGGGTGGCTCCGTATGCTGCTGCGCGCTCCGCTGCTGCTAAAGCTGTTCGGAGCGAACCTTCTCGTAGGAGTTATCCTTGCCGCGGTCGTAACACACCAGGCCGGCGGGGCGGTGCAGGACAGGCTGCTGCTGGTGCTGTTCGGATCGCTGGGAGTATCGCTGGTGGTGAACGTGCTTCTCGTTTCGCTGGCACTCCGGCCGCTCAATTCGCTCGAGCATACCGCGGAGCAGGTATGGCGAGGTGACTTCGACGCGCGCGTGCCTCCCTCGCCACTGGCGGACAGGGACATGGCCCGCCTGGGAAGCACGCTCAACCTGCTCCTGGATTCCCTGCTGCACGAGCGACGTCGCATGCGCGACCTCGCGGCACAGGTGATCGAAGCGCAGGATGCAGAACGCTCGCGCATTGCACGGGAACTTCATGACAGCACTGCGCAGACACTCACGGCAGTCACGCTGCAGCTGAGCGCGGTCGCACGTGAGTGCGAGGGTATAGTGGCACCGGAGCGTATGGACATGGTACGCTCGCTCGCCCAGAGCGCTCTCGAGGAAGTGCGCATGCTCGCTGTGTCCGTGTATCCTCGGGTGCTGGATGACCTTGGGCTTCCCGCTGCCCTGGACTGGCTGAGCAGGCAGACGCACGACGAAGGGCAGCTGCTGGTGACTGCTTCAATGGATGTGGATGGCGTGAGCTTCGCTCGATCCACTTCTTCTGCACTGTATCGTGTGGCGCAGGAGGCGTTGCGGAACGTGCAGCGTCACGCGCATGCCACGCGTGCAACCATCTCGCTATATGTTGAGGGTGAATGGGCCGTTCTGGAAATCGTTGACAACGGTACGGGGTTCGACCTGGCAGATGCGGAGTTGCGCAGGCCGGGGATGGGCCTGTTTGCAATGCGTGAGCGGCTGGAGCTTGTGGGTGGCGATGCGGTAATCGAAACGTCACCGGGCAAGGGCACAACGGTGCGGGCGCGCGTCCCGCTACAACGCCGGGAGGCAAGCTGATGGACGATCGGGCGATCCGCGTACTGCTGGTGGACGATCATGCGGTAGTGCGTGCGGGACTCAAGGCAGTGCTCGGCGCAGCGCCTGACGTGGAGGTGGTGGGCGAAGCGAGTGACGGTGCGCTTGCGCTCGACCTGGTATCTCGCGTGTCGCCTGACGTGGTGGTGATGGATCTGACGATGGACCAGATGGACGGCATCGAGGCCACGCGCACGTTGCTGGAACGTGAGAGTCCGCCAAAGGTGCTCGTTCTGACCATGCACGCAGAGGAGGAGTACCTGGTGCCGGTGCTGGAGGCGGGTGCGTCCGGCTACCTGATGAAGAGCGCTGCAGACAGGCAGCTGCTGGACGCAGTGCGAACTGTTGCGCGCGGTGACATGTACGTGTCCCCTAACGCCGCAAGGGTGCTCGCGCGGGGGGTGAGGCAGAAGGATGAGAACTCGGAGCTCCGAATGCGCTTCGAGAAGCTCACCGAACGCGAGCAGGCAGTGCTGCGCCTGGTGGCCGCTGGCTACTCGGCACCGGAGATCGGCGAACGACTGTTCATCAGCCCGAAAACGGTGGACACGTACAAGCAGCGGGTAAACGAGAAGCTGGGCCTGACGCACCGTGCAGACTACGTGCAGATAGCGCTGAAACTTGGCCTGCTGAAGGAAAACGGAGGCTGAGAGGTACTCAGTACTGAATACTCCGTACTCGCTACTGCCCCTCTCTTACAAAAACCTTCAGTCGCCAGTCACTCGGCACATCCATCGCTCTTGTCGTACGCTCTATCTCGTCGGCCACCTCGTTCGGCACCGCGAAATCCGTGCGCCAGTGGCTGGCTTCAACGACAATCAGCGTCAGATCGTCATCGTCAAGCTGTTCCCGCAGGCGTGTGACCGTGAAGATGCGCGGCCTGCCGGTGTAAGGCGAGGTGGTGTCCGCCGGTGAAGGATTCAGTGGCTCTGGTCTGTGCAGCAGTCCATCAACGCGATCCAGGTAGAACACCGCCTTTACGTCGTTGGAAGTGAGCACTTCCGCATCGCGCGCAACGTAGGGGATGAGCGAATCGGTGGCGGCGGCCCAGTCGGGCCTGCCAACACCCGGGCTTCCGTCTGCATTCATCGGCTGACGTTCTGTCAGCCAGCGGCCGGCGCGCCTCACGCCGGGCATCTGCACCAGTGCAAATGCGCCTGTCAGCAGCAGCATCATCCATGACACAGCGGGAACCGTTCGGGCCCACCGTGCACCACCTATCGGCTCCAGCATCCTGGAAGCAGTGTCCAGGAAAAACCCTGCAATCCAGGCGGCTCCCATTCCGCATACCGCAAAGAAGAACGGCATGCCGTAGAAGATGTAGCGGTCTGCCTTCCATGCAGCCAGAGAGTGCAGTACCACCACCGCAAGGAACACCGTGAGCGCGAAGGACGCCGCCCTGGGTGCACGCTTCAGCGCCCCTAGCGCGATGACGGGGAAGCCCAGCCACAGCAGCGGCCAGTCACCCGCAATCTGCCTGAGGTAAAAGCGCGAATCGCCGGCCGTTTCCATCGCCCAGCGCGGAACGTAAACGAAGCCACCCAGCAACGAACGCAGCGGCGGAATCAGGAGTGAAATCGCAATTCCGCCCACCGCTCCAACCACCAGCACCACCGCCGTGGACAGCACCGGCGACCGACGCATGACGGGCGGAACGGCGGATAGCGTGGAGATTCCGCGGTGAATGAGAATCGCGACCATCCACGCCCCTACACCCACCATCCCGATGAGGGTGGTTGCCTGCAGGTGTCGAGCGGCCAGCAGTGTTACAACCAACACGATCCCGTGAAGCACACGCTGTCGTGTTGTGGCGCTGGCACTCACCAATCGATAACCGCTCCATGCTCCCAGCCAGAAGAGCAGGGCATGAAGCGTATAGAACCTCGTGAACTGGGCGAGCTGAATGGAAATGGGGTCCAGCGCCAGCATCGTGGCGGCTGCCACTCCCGCGAACATGCCTGCATGACGCCTGACTACTGCATACAGCGCCAGCACGAGCAGCACACCGCACATGAGCGGCACCAGCCGCCCTGCAACGAAGTTCTCGCCGAACATCGCGAACGATCCGGCCACGATGTAGGTGAAGAGTTTCGCGCGGGAATACTCGTTCCCGTCCAGCGTGGCGAGGTCTCCGTCTTCCAGTAGCGACTGGGCTGCCAGCGCATGGAAGAGTTCGTCGATGTGCGGAGGGCGGTCGAGCAGCGGCAGCCGCACGAGCACCGCGAACACGAGCAGCGCCAGCGGAACAAGCCATTCCGCCACACGTACCCACCTCAGCTCCCCGGCGCGCGATTCCTTTCGCACGCCCCCAGCCTCCACAGGGCTCATCAACGCGTCAGGAATGTCCGTCCTCGCGAACCCGGTACACACGCCTTCCGGTGGCGCCCAGGTGCACGATGATCTCTCCTATGAGCCCCAGCGCAATTGATTGAGCGCCAAGTACCACGAACAACACTGCCAGCAAAAGGAGCGGACGCTCGCTGATACCCTGGTCGTTCATGCGCTGCACGAACAGCACCAGCATGATCACTCCGCCAACACCGCCGAGCAGGCTTCCCACGAGCCCGAAGAACCTCAGAGGCTTGTCAGTGAATCGCATCAGGAAGTACAGCCCCAGCAAGTCGAGCACGCGGCGCAGGTAGATGCCCGGCCCGTACACCCGCGCACCACGATCTCGCGTGTGCTGCGGCAGCGGAACTTCCACCACCCGGTAGCCACGGTCCATGGCAAGCAGGGGAAGGAAACGCGCAAAGTCGCCGTACAGCGGAAGGTCGCCCATCACCTCACGACGCATGGCGCGAACACCGCAGCCAAGGTCCTTCAGCCTGCGACCGGTAAGAACGCTCACAGCGCGGTGGAAGACGCGGCTCTGCATCCTGTTGAGCATCGCATCCTCGCGCGGCGATCGGTACGCCGTGGCCATGTGCGCTCCACTCTCCACATGCTTCACCAGCTCGGCGAGCCCCTTCAGCTCCACCTGGCGATACGCCGGCAGCGTAAGCACTATGCGACCCCGTGCGGCGTCGCGGCCGATGCGCAGCAATCCGGTTTCGCCGACCCGCCGCCCGGTGATCAGGATGCGAAAGTCATCCATCTCCTCCAGCGGCTCCAGCGGCGTGGTAAGCGCAGCGGTGTCCGGGTGCGCCAGGAAGATGAACTCAACGCTGTAACCCGCGCTCTCGATCACTTCACGCACTTCCTCGTGAAGCTCCAGCAGTGAGCCGGGACGCTCGGTAACCGTCACCAGTACCGTAACGTCCGGAGGCGTTATGCCGGGGATGCGCGCAATCGTGGTCGTGCGGCCGTCCGGGCCTTCCATTCGGTTCAGGTCCGACTTTGGATTGGCTCGGCTCGAACTCGAGTCAGGTCGCATTGCTGGTGGTTTGGACAAGAGGGTGTTCGCTATCTCGGTAGACGACGAGCCACCGGCATTCGTGACTCCGCCAGAGCAACCTCGGCCAGCAGTCCCAGCATGACCAGATAAGCTGCCAATGCAAATAGAATCAGTGCCACAGCCGGCATGGTAACCACCTCACGGTGTTCGCCCAGATTCAGCATCCACCGGTGCAGCCAGCTTGCACCCACCACGGCAGACGTGAGCAACGGAACAATGCTCGCAAATACGAACAGTGCAAGCGGTGTTTCGCGGAACGAGCTGATCATCTTGATGGTCATCAGGTCTGCCGCAATTTTCGCAATTCGCGACAGGCCGTACTTGCTCTCTCCGAAGCGCCGCGCGTGGTGACGCACGGGAACCTCCGTGATGCGCGCAGCCGCAGACGCCGCCGCCAGCGCGGGCAGGAAGCGGTGCATGTCCGAATAGAGGTTCAGCTGCTGAAGTACGGAGCGCCGGTAAGCCTTGAGCGAGCAGCCGTTGTCGCGCACCTTCACGCCGGTGAGTGCCGCAATAAGCCGGTTGGCCACGTAAGACGGCACCTTGCGCGTGATCACCGCATCCTGTCTTCCCTTCCGGTAGCCGGTCACCAGGTCGTAACCCTGGTCGAGGGTCTCCAGCAGAAGCGGAATGTCGCGCGGATCGTTCTGAAGGTCACCGTCCATCGTCACCACCACGTTCCCGCGGGAGTGATCGAACCCCGCCTGCATGGCCTGGGTCTGCCCGTAATTGCGGGCGAGCTCAACCAGGCGAATCCGGGAATCAGTAGACGCGGCCTCCAGCACCTGTGCCACCGTGCCATCCCGGCTCCCGTCGTCCACCAGCACCAGCTCCCACGATGAATGAGCCTCGAGGGCTTCGGCTATGGCCGCAACCAGGTGTGGCACGTTCTCCTCTTCATTGTAGAGGGGTACCACCACTGAAAGCTCAACTCCTTCCTCCAGTGACTCTGTTGAGCTGGACGGCGTCTCAGGCATGAAGCGTAGGGTTACTGAAATCGGTAAACTGCGAAATTACTTGAGGCTGGAATGGCTTGTGACTTGCACGTTCCGACTGCAATCTGCCGGGGTCAATGTTGCGGTCCCACACTTGTACACCCCAACCAGGTTGCATGACGCACGCCATGTCGGGCCGAGCTTCGCATACTGCAATTACTGATCGCGTAAGCCTCTCATCCTCTCCGGTTCCGCGGGTGGAACGTGAGGCGAGAGTACCGAGGCACTCGGAAGGCTACATGTCCGGCCCGCGTAGCGCGTCCGCGGTGAGGGCCGGGCGACACCTGCCAGGCCATGGCAAGCGAGTGCTGCTGGTGGCTCCGCAGCCGTTCTTCACGCTGCGCGGTACTCCGATGAATGTACGCCGGATGGCGAGCGTCCTCGGCAAGGCGGGCTACGAAGTACACCTGGCTACCTTCGCACCGGGAGACGCCGTGGCGATCCCGGGAGTAACGCATCATCGCGCAATTCACATTCCCGGCCTCAGCGAAGTGCCCATCGGGTTCTCCGTCAGCAAGGTGTTGCATGACGCCGCGCTCGCGCTCCTGGTCACACGACTCCTACTCACGCGGCGCTTCCACCTGGCCCATGCCGTCGAGGAGAGTGTGTTCTTCACGCTTCCTCTGGCTCGAGCCCGCGGAACTCCGGTGATCTTCGACCTCGATTCCTCGATGTCCGACCAACTGTCGTACAGCGGAATCCTGCGGAATCGCACCATGGTTCGCCTGGTTCGCGCCCTGGAGGCTGCTGCGCTCCGGCGCTCCACGCTGGCGATTACCGTCTGCACCGCCCTCAGCGACACGGTGCGCGAACTCTCGCCGGCAACTCGGATCGCCCAGATCGAGGACAGTCCGCAGGATGGCGCCTCGCGCGCTCCCGTCCCGAGGCGGCTGGCCGAACTTCGCAGGGTATGGAACCCCGAGGCCCGCCCCATGGCCGTGTACACGGGCAACTTTGCCTCGTATCAGGGGCTCTCGCTGCTCTTCGAGGCGCTTCCGTACGCCCGGCAAGTCTGCCCGAGCATGCGCCTCCTCATCGTGGGCGGAACTCCCGAGGAGATACGCCGCACGCAACGTTACCTGGAATCGCTCGGCGTTCACGAACTGGTGAAGTTTGCCGGGCGTCAGCCGCCGGAGGACATGTCCGAATACCTGGCGCTGGGAGACGCCGTGGTCTCGCCCCGGTCCGAGGGGACGAACACTCCGCTCAAGCTTTATGACTACATGGCCTCCGGCAGGCCGATTGTTGCCACGAGGCTTCCCACGCACACGCAGGTGCTTGATTCGCGCAGCGCAGCGCTCGCGGCGCCGGATCCGAAGTCCTTCGGTGAAAAGCTCGGACATGTGCTGGCGGAACCTGAGCGCTATTCAGCGCGCGGACGTGCCGCCCAGGACATCGTGCGAGCCGAATATTCGGCAGAGGCGTTCGAGCGGAAGCTGCTGGCTGCCTATCGAAGCGTTCTGGATGAAGAAGGGGTGCCTGAATCCCCGGGCGCCTTCTCCGCTACCACGAGCAGCATGTAGCCGCGGGCGAGAAAGAGAAGCGAATCGAGCGCTGCGAAAGCACGCATCACGGGGTATGCGGCGCGAAGTGCACGCCCTCCGCCTCCCGAAACGCCATGGGCGTCGCCGGTAACTACCATTCCCTTTGCAGTGGAACTCACCCGGCCGCGAGAGCCGCGAAGGTACACCCAGTTGAGGGCGGTATCCAGGAGATGCGAGAAGAAGCGCGAGTAGGTGCGGCTGTGCCGGATGTGCAGCGACTCGGGGAGGATGTTGCGGAGGGAGGTGCTGGTGTATCCGGGGCGTACGTGTCCGTGCCACTTGTCGGTGAGGCCGATGGCGTGCCTCACGGGGGGGAGAATGGCGAAGCGTTTGTCGTGAGGCAGGTTGAGAACCAGCCGGCCGCCGGGCCGCAGGCAGCGTGCGAGTTCCCGGGCGAGAGTGGCGTCGTCTTCCAGGTGTTCCATGAGGTCCACAACGACGATGAGATCGAACGACTCGTCAGGCCATGGAAGGGTGGGACCCGCAAGCAGTTCCACCCGCTCACCAACCATGCGCCTGATTGCGCTGGTGGTGCCCTCGGTAAGATCGGCGCTGCACCAACGGCCGCCGGTTTCACGAAAAAGGTGGCTGATTACGCCGTTGTCGGACCCCAGGTCCAGGGCATCCCGCGGCTGAATACCCGCAGTTGCCGCCTGCAGCTCACGCCACTTGGCCTGCTTGAGCACGGACGTGCGAAAGAGCGCGAGCTGGCGCTCACGGAACTGAAGATCGGGCTCGTTTGCGGACTGCGGCATGCGGGCAAATTATCACCATGGCGGATCTCTCGCGCGGCTATCCTCCATGCGACGGCAGCGCACTCCCGGCCAGACAACCTCGAAGCGCAGTGAACGAACCCTCGCACGGCATTGCAACCAGCACAGTGAACCCGCCTTCACGAATTTCGGCTGCCGAGCGAGACGAGCGCGTTCTGCAGCGCCTCGCCGGTGAACAGTATGACCTGGTTGTAGTGGGAGGCGGTGTACACGGCGCCTTTGCAGCCTGGCAGGCCGCACGCTGGGGGTGGAAGGTGGCGCTCCTCGAACGAGACGATTTCGCCAGCGGCACCAGCGCCAACTCCCTGAAGATTGCACATGGCGGGCTGCGCTACCTGCAGACCATGGATCTGCCTCGATTGCGAACATCAGCGCGGGAGCGTGCCGCGCTTCTCTCGCTGGCACCGGCGCTGGTTCGCCCGCTGCCGTGCGTCCTTCCCACATGCGGCAGCGGAATGCGCTCGCGTGCGGCGCTCGCCATGGCACTTCGCGCCAACGACATCCTGTCTACCGGAGCCACGGGCGAGCTAAACGCACGATTGCCGCGTGGCGCCACCATCGGCACGGAAGAATATCGCTCACTCGCGGGTGAACTGGCCGTGCCTGGCGCAACCGGTGCTGCGCTCTGGTATGACGGACTGATGCAGAGCCCCGAACGGCTCGTGCTTGCGATAGTTCTCGCAGCCGAACGCGAGGGAGCCACGGTACTGAACCACGCGGAGGTTGTGTCTGCGATTGAAACGCACGGACGAATGAGTGGTGTGCGTGTTCTTCACCGTACGCACGAGAGTTCCGGCGAGCAACACGAAGCGTTTACCGTGCAGGCATCTGTCGTGTTGCTTACCTCCGGTCCGTGGGTATCGGGACTGGCAACAGGCGCAGACACAGCCATGGTTCGCGCATGCAACGTCGTGTTCGATTTCGACAGTGACATGCTGCCTCACGTGGCGGCAGCCCTGCCGCTGGAGAGGGAGCACCGAATGCTCTTTGCCGTACCGTGGAACGGCCACCTGATGATTGGTACCAGCTATTCCATGGTTCGGCCCGGCAGTTCACCAGATGCATTGCTCGCAGAATCGGAGAGCGATATTTCCGCGCTGGTGGACGACATCGCGAAGGCGGCACCGTCGCTGGGCGTTCGGCGGGACTGGGTGACCATGGCTCATGTGGGTCTCCTGCCGGGAGCAGCGGGCAGGCACGGGGCAGGCCCGCTCGATCGTCCCGTTCTCGTTGACCATGGCGCCGCTGGCGGCGTGAATGGCCTGGTATCGCTGCAGGGCGTGAAATGGACCACCGCGCGCATGGCTGCGCGTGAGGCCCTGGAGCTGTGCGCGACGGCTGGATCGCTGGATCGGCCGGTGGCTGCAAGAGACGTTGCAGAGCCCCAGGATGTTCTGGTGCCGGAGGCGGATGCCACGGACCTGGCCGGACGTGTTGCGTTCCTTCCAGGTCGCGCCGAACGCGGAGGCGGCCAGGCGGGCCGGATCGCCACACGACTGTCGCGGCTTCGCGGAGCCAACGCCAGCGAAGTGCTGACGCTTGCATCGAGCGAACCGGAGCTGGCGGGTGTACTGAACGGAGGGGACGTACTTGCCGCCGAGGTGGCGCATTCCGTAAGGCGAGAACATGCACGAACGCTTTCGGATATCGTGCTGCGTCGCCTGGAGCTCGGCACCGCCGGTCCGCCGGATGCGGCGTTGCTGGAAGCCGTCTCTCGTGTGGCAGCCGCGGAGCTGGGCTGGAGCGAAGAGCGCAGGCAGAGCGAAGTGACGCTCGTGTCTGCAGCGGCGCCCTACAGGTTCAGCGCCTCCGGGACGGGCTGAGTTTCCACGCCGGCGTCATCGGCAGGTATCGTTCGACCGGATGTCTCGCGGAAGTGGGGCCACGCCAGGTGCGCCGCCGCAAGGCTCAGCGCCAGCCAGCCTGACGCGAGACCCCATACAACACCCGTCAGTCCCCACGGCGCACCTGCAATCGCGCCGATCAGCGATATGCACACGGATATCCAGCCAGCAATGTTGAAACGGTGCAGGTCCCTTGCACTCGACAGCGCCGTGACCGCCGAACGGCCGAACGCACTTGCCACCTTGAACCAGCCGGCACAGATGGATGCCGCAATGAGCGAGGGCGCCAGCACGTACTTGTCGCCCACGAAGAAGTGAACGACAGTCGGCGTGAGCGCCCAGAGAGCCAGCGTGGTCACGACCACTACCAGGCCAACCGCACGTAGTTCTCTCCGCATCACCGCACGACGTTCCGGTACGGTGTTCGCTCGCCTGAGATCAGGGACAAGGGTGAGTCCCACGGCCAGCAGCAGCACGCGAAACACCGAACCGACTATTGCGGCGAGCACCCCGAAAAGCGCGAGCGCCTCGAGGCCGAGCAGTCCCGGGAGTACCAGTCGCTCAGCCTGCACCAGGCCGAGTGACACTCCGATCACGCCGGCGTAGGAAATGGCCTCACGAGTAGGGAAGGGCGCCGCAGCGGCCTCCAGGTCTACATCGTCCCTGTCCTCGCGCATGCCGATGGACCAGAGTACCGCCGCGCACGCAACATAGAAGGCGGACATCCCCGCAATCGTTATGCTCGCACGATAGATGCCCGCAACCATCATGAACACCACCAGTGCCAGAAGCACGATGTTCTGGCCCTGCGACAGCAGCAGGGCAAGGCCCAGCCTCTTCGTACTCTGAAAGTATGCTGCCGCGGTCGATCCAACTCCGCCGGCCACGACTCCCCCGAATGCCAGCAGCCCGATGATCGGCGAGAGCCTGTAGTAGAACACTCCTACCGCCAGAACTACCGACGCCACGGCAAGAGACGTGAGAGCAACACGACTAAGCAGCGTCGGCGTAAGCGGAACGCGGCGACGAAGCAGGATTCCGTCTGCTCCGAGTGGCGCCGCTGGCACCGACACGTTGAACAGGGCTATGACCAGCGCCACAATTCCATATTCGCGCGGCTCCATAACGCGCGCCATCAGCAGATTCGCCAGGGCGAAACCCACACCCGCACTGCCGTACACAAACGCCGCGCGCAAGGCGCCCGAGCCGAGTAACCCCATCACCGCATTCTTCATTCGAAGCGGGAGCGTAGTTGTTCCGATGCGCCGCGTACTGCCGCGGGATGGCTTCTCATGCCGGATGCCAATTCCCTCTGTACGTATCCCGAGTGCAGGCGTGGCCGGCGTATGCATCGATCCGCGTCTGGGCATCAGAAGCTGTTCGCCACTGAACGCGCGGCTTCGGCCGGACGCGAGAGTTCGGATTTCGTGGCCCCAGTGGTTCTGTATTGCTGCATTTTCGGCCGGCCCGAGTGGGGACGTTGCAGA
>DATGOL010000157.1:0-9756 GCA_035306065.1 Gemmatimonadales bacterium
GGACAACTCATCACGCTTGAACCCATGCTTGTCCATTAACCGATACAGGGTGGTACGATCAATACCGGCAAGTCGTGCTGCACGAGACATGTTGCCGCCAGCCCGCTGCACGAGACGCGAAAGGTACTCCTTCTCGAACTGCGCCACCAATTGGTCCTTCGCGGAATGGTACAGCTCATTCATCAGGTGCGCGCCCACGCCGTCGGACGCCCGTGACGCAGGAGCACTGCCCTCATCGTACACCGGGATGTCGTCAGGCCCGATCGGACGCCCGGCCTCCGCAATCACCGCCACGTGCTCGATCACGTTCTGCAGCTCGCGCACATTCCCGCGCCACGGGCGCGACTGCAGGAACTCGATGCACTCGCGCGTCAGCTCGGGAATGGGCGTACCCTTCGACCTGTGCCGCTCCCAGTAGGTTCCCAGGAAATGCCGGGCGAGAACCGGAATGTCTTCCAACCTCTGGCGCAGCGGTGGCAGCTTGATCGGTACCACCCGCAGCCTGTAAAAAAGGTCCTCCCGAAGTACGCCCTGCTGCACCGCATCCTGCGGGTCCCTGTTGGTAGCCGAGATGAAGCGCACGTCCACAACGGCATCGGGCTGCTCCGATCCAACGCGACGCACCACTCCGTCCTGAATCACGCGCAGGAGCTTCGCCTGAAGGGGCAGCGACATCTCTGTGAGCTCATCCAGGAAGAACGTTCCACCATTCGCGGTCTCGAGCAACCCTGCCTTGTCTCGATCTGCACCGGTGAATGCCCCCTTCCTGTGTCCGAACATCTCGGACTCCAGCAGGTTCTCGGGGAGTGCGGCGCAGTTCACGGCAACGAGATTCCGGCTCGCGCGGCGACTGTTCCGGTGGATGAACTGGGCAATCACTTCCTTTCCGGTACCGCTCTCACCGGTGATCAGCACGGACGCATCCGTCTGCGCTACCTTGCGCGCGAGGTCCACCGCCTTGCGGAACGCGGAACTGCTTCCAATGAGAGCGTGGCGCTCGCGCGCGGCCTCCTCATCGTCGCCCGCCTTGGCGCTCTTGCGAATCTCGGTGGTTTCCCGCGCTACGAGCACCGCGTGCGATGCACGCCCGACCAGCACCTGCAGGTGCGTGGCAGAGAACGGCTTGGGCAGGTAATCCCATGCGCCCGCCTGAAGTGCCTCGATGTTGGAGGTCACGCTGGGATTTCCCGTCATCACCACGACTATCGTGTCGCGGTTTGACTCCACGGCGGCCTTGAGGATGTCCATCCCCGTGACCGGAGTCATGTACAGGTCAACGAGAATGATGTCGAACCGGCGGCGGCGCACCATCTCGAGCGCTTCCTCGCCTCGCCCCGTCTGGACAATCTGGTAACCGTCCAGCGAGAGGATGTTCGCACAGCCTTCGCGCAGCGTCCTGTCGTCGTCCACGATCAACAGCGAGATCGTTGCCTTTACGTCTGCCGCAATGGAGAGCGGATCGGACGTTGAGGCTGGGGAAAGGCTGGCCGGACCTATGGGAAGGGAATCAGTTACGCTGGACATCCTGTGCTCTCTGGTACCACGCGGTCGTCATCGAACGCGAGGCGCGGAACGGTCCGCATTGAAGTTGGCAATGTTCGCCAGGCAGACTGTGAGTGTCAAGGCAGATCGTAGCATTGAGTCCACACAAGATGTAACAGCCGAACAACATTCTGTCGGACACCAGCCACACCGCCTTGCGCTCGTATGACGATCAAGCGGGCGTGGCGTGACTACATTTCTGTGAATCACGCTTTCCGAGGCGAATCGGGGACGGGCGCGAATCATGCCCACATTCCCTTCGAGTAACACTGCCGCGGCTGCTGTAATACGGTACACGGCGGTTTCGGGAACAGTCTCCCGCCGGTCGATGTAGCCAAGGTAGTGTAGTTCGGGACGCTGACAGGCAACGCGACGTGACCCACGGCACGTGGGGCGCGTCTCCCGGTCAGATTCCTGCTATTGCATGCGATACTGCGACAGCCGCCTTGCTGTCGCATCGGTACTACTGCCGTCCTTTACGCCATTCAGCTCCCATGTCGAGCGAAATCATCCCGATATCGCCCCACGCTCAGCAGGTTCAGCAGTATGCCCCTCAGGGCATGGCTGCAGGACCCTACGGCGATGGTGCAGCCCCTCCGCCCGAACCGAAAACGTCACCCATAGTTCGGGCGCTCGCGGCGCTTCGCCGCTTCAAGTGGCTCATTCTCGGGCTTGCCGTACTCGGACTGGTGGGCGGAGTGCTCGCGTCCACGCTGGTAACGCCGGTGTATCCGGCCGTCTCCCGGCTCTGGATTTCGTCCGAGAGCCCCATGCAGAACAGCGGTGCCAACCCGCGCAATCCAATCCAGAACAGCGAACTGCTCGGCCCCGAGGCCTGGGTGGAGCTGCTCACAACCGGGCGCGTCACCGATTCCGTGGTAATGCAGCTGGGGCTGTACGTTCAGCCGGCTGAAGCAAAGGACTCCCTGCTCTTCAGCAACTTCGCAACGTCGGCCGCTGGCATTCGCCCCGGCGCCTACAAGCTTTCCGTGGACGGTGCGGGTCGAGCCTACACTCTCACGGTCGAGGATCAGCTGATTGACCGCGGCGCGGTGGGCGATTCCGTTGGCGCGCCCGCCGGCTTCGTTTGGCAGCCGGATCCTGCGCTGCTCACGGCCGGCCGCGAAGTGAGCTTCCGCGTTCAGGCACCGCGAGAGGCATCCGCGCGGCTGCTCAGCAATCTCACACCGTCCCTGCAGTCCAACTTCCTCGACCTCCACTACACCCATTCAGATCCGCAGAAGGCCGCGGAGATCCTGAACCACTGGGTGGAGCGTTTCGTGACCGTTGCTGACGAGCTGAAGCGCGCGAAACTGGTGCAGCGTGCGAACATCCTTGAGCAGCAGCGAGTGCAGCAGCGCGAAGACCTGGACCGGAAGGACCGGGCTCTCGAGCAGTATCGTGTAGCAACCATCAAGGAGCCAAGCGAGGACACTCCCATTTCCGCAGGATCTGCGGAAACGCAGGGAACCGTTGTGGGACGCTACATCCAGCAGCGTATCCAGGCGTCCGATCTGGAGATGCAGCGTGAGAACATCGAGCGCGCACTCGGCGCACTGCGCAGCAACACCGAAGTTCCAACCGCGGCAATCCTGCAGCTCTCGGCTGGCGCACAGCAGCACGGTGCAGCACCACTTGCCAGTTCGCTGTCGCGCTACAACGAACTGCGTGCGGAGTACTCCACCCAGGCAACGGTGCTCACGCCCGAAGCACCCAGCATGAAGCAGCTCGAGGCGCAGATGGACAGCCTGCGCCGCAACGTGATTCCACAGCAGGCCAATGGCCTCGTATCCGCACTGCGTCAGCAGGAGCAGTCGCTGGCATCGCAGATTCAGGCCGAGGGGCGCGCGCTTGAAAGGATTCCCACGCGCACTACCCAGCTGCAGATCCTCACGCGCGAGCGCGACATTGCAGACGGACTCTATCGCACCCTGGAGGCGGAAGCCGCTGCCGCACAGCTGATGGCAATGAGCACCACGCCAGACCTGGAAGTGGTGGACTTCGCAGAAGTGCCTACCGAGCCGCAGGGCAACACGGCTCCGATGGTCATCCTTGCGGGGCTCGCCATCGGACTCGGCTTGGGGCTTCTGATTGCGTTGCTCGTGGACCGTCTCGATCGCAAGTTCCGCTATCCGGAACAGGCAAAGGACGACCTCGGCCTCGACGTGCTTGGCACGGTGCCCGCGCTGCGTGCGAGCTCGAAGGGACACACCGATCCGGAAGAAGCGCTGCAGGTGGTGGAGTCGTTCCGCCTGTTGCGTTTGAACGTGACCCACACGCTCGGTGCGGAGCTGCCGCTTGCGCTAACCGTTTCCAGCCCGATGGCGGGTGACGGGAAGTCGCTGGTGTCCAGCAACCTGGCACTTTCGTTTGCAGAAGCAGGACACCGCGTTGTACTCCTCGACGGAGACATCCGGCGCGGCGTGCTGCACGAATCGTTCGGCGTGTCACAGAAGCCCGGGCTTCTGGAGTTCCTCATGGGTCGCGCCACACGAGCCGAGATCCTGCGGGAGACGTCACACCCCAACCTGACGCTCATTCCGTGCGGAACCCGCAGCCGGAAGGGTCCGGAACTGCTTAGCAGTGCACAGTTCCCCGCCCTGCTGGCATCGCTGCGTGCGGCCTACGATGTGATCATCGTGGACAGCCCGCCGCTGAGCGCCGGTATCGATCCATTTGCGCTCGCAGCTGGTACGGGCTCTCTGCTCGTGGTGCTGCGTGCAGGCAAGACCGATGTGCGCCTGGCGCAGAACAAGCTCACGGTGGTTGATCGTCTGCCCATCTCGGTACTTGGCGCAGTGCTGAACAGCATCAAGGCCGAAGGTGTGTACAAGTACTATTCGTACGACTACGGCTACGGTGCGGACGAGGAGGACGATCTGGAGATCGAGCGCCTGGGCGCCGGCGGCGAGGTGGCGACGGTGGGCGGAAAGGAGTAAGTGGAGGCTTGGTTGGGGGCGGGTGTCATGGTTTCTCGGGCTAGCGCAGGATGATCCTGAAGTCTCGCGCTGCCCCTGACACCTAACGCCTAATACCAAGCACCTGCCCACCAAGAATCCCGCATGCACGGCAACGCCGTACATGCGGGATCTTCCTTATCCCCCAATCAGTTTCTCGCTGCCAGCTCCCCCGCCCTGGCATTCTGTCGCAGAGCGGCAGCCGCACGCACCATCAGTTCCACCGGATCCAGCGCACTGGCAGAGAGGTCCGGCACCGCGTAAAAGCCCGTACGCACACGAAGTGTACGGGACTCACCGGGCAGGACCAGCGGCTCACTCTCAACAGCGCGTTGCAGGCGCTCCATGATGCTGCGCGCGCCGTCCGCTTCGGTTGCGGGAGCTACGATTGCGAACTCGGTGGGTCCGAGGCGACCGATTGCATCTGAAAGGCGACCTTCCCGGCGGATGATCTCGCCCAGGTGCAACACGACATGCTCAACCATCTCGTCCGCCACCTTATCCGAGTACGCCGCGGAGTCATCTTCCGGCGAAACGGCGATGCACGCAATCGGGGCGTGCTTTCTCACTGCGTCTGCGCCGAGCTCGCGCGCCCGGAGGGCAAGGCCGCGCATGTTGTAAAGTCCGGTGAGGGAGTCCACGAGACTCTCTTCCTGTGCAACGTCAACCTGTCGCTTGGCACGCACCCAGGCGTCGATCTTGAGCAGGAACATCTCGCCGTCCAGCGGCTCGCCGAAGTGATCCCATGCTCCAGCGCGAAGTGCACCGAGCCGCTGCTCCCGGTCGGCCGGCTCCGCTGTAGTGATAACTATCGGAACGTGTGAACGAACCCGTGGGTCATCCCGAAGCAGCCGGCAAACTGTGCTGCCGCTCAGGTCGGGCATTCGCTCGTCCAGAACGATGATGTCGGGGTGAGCAGTGCGTGCCAGCTCGAGCGCCTGCCGCCCCGTGTAGGCTCGCAACACCGCGTAACCATTAGGGCTGAGAATGCTCTCCAGCGAGCGAGCCGACCATTCCTGGTCGTTCGCAATGAGAACTACTGGTGGACGCTTCAGTGTCTCGCTCGCGGACATGTTCCGTGTTCTGCGTTTGGATTCAGCCAAGCCGTGACTGTCTCGCGACGCCGAATGCAGCGTCGCCGATGTGCGAGGATGCAGGAGTCGTGCGGAGCGCTAGCTGAGCAGGTAACCCTATGCCATTACGCAACCTGACCACATCCGCAATGGACGGCTGGCTGTGGCAGTGATGCGCACATGCAACAATGCTGTACACACATATGGAGAACGTCCCGATACGCTCGTGCGATCAAAGTGTGACGCGGATTGCCCCCCTGCCGGTTCGCGGCACGATCCTTTCTTGTGGCGATGTGACGTGGAGCGCGGCGCCGCGTCGGATATTGTGGTAGAGTTCCGCTGCCAGAATCGTGTCGCCCTGTCGCTACGCACCGTGGGCCTGTTGCAACACTATTGGCGCAAAACGCCAACGCGTGCCAGGTAACAGAATCACCAAGTTCAAGTGTGGCATGGCTTTCAACATCGGGAACGAACCGTGATTCATCCAAGCATGCGGAGTGCATTGTACCGGCCTACTAGCGAACCACAAACAAGATGACGCCACACACATCCGGCATTACGGTGTTCCGACTCTCATTTGCTGCTGTTCTATCGGCCGTCCTTCTCGTTGCTTCAGGTGCTTCTGCATCTGTTGCGAACGCGCAGGCCAGTCCTCCAAAGCCGGGCAGCCGCCCTGCACTCGAGATGGAGTTGCGCATTCAGGACTCGCTGGCAGCCTCCGGGGTGGCAAGCGCCAGGGCGCGTGCCGATCACCTGCGCCAGCGTCTGAGCGAGGGAGATTTCAGGGTTGGCGATCGCGTTGTGATCCTGATCCAGAACTCCACGGATTATCCGGTTAACATCGTGGAGCCGTTTGCAGACACACTCATCGTATCGGAAGCTCGAACGCTCACCGTACCGCAGGCCGGAGTGCTGCGCCTGGCTGGAGTACTGCGTCCCGAGCTGGACTCCATGCTCAACGCGGCTCTCTCGCGTGTATTCGTTACGCCACCACAAATCATCACTACGGTAACGATACCGATCACGGTATCGGGTCAGGTGGGAGCGCAAGGCTTTCATGAGGTGTCGCCGAGCATTCGTATTGCAGACCTCATTCAGTCCGTGGGGCCCACCGGCAGTGCCGATGTGAACAAGATTGTCGTGAAGCGCAATGGCAAGGAGCTCATTGGCTCAGACAGCCTGCGCACGGAAATCGCAAGAGGAGCTACGCTCGACCACCTGAACATGCAGGCAGGGGACGAGATCTTCGTTGCCGAGCGCAAACCACCGTTCCGGTGGACATCGATCATCGGTATAGCGAGCGCGGTGCTCGGACTCGTGTGGGCAATCGATCGCCTGCGTAACTGAGGCAGTGGCTGAAGGTATGGAGAGGAGTGCATGGAGCAGCTTTCGTCATCAGCAATGTCAATTCCGATAGGGGTACCGGACGCCTCACGGCTGCGCACTGCAACGCGGCAGCCGTTGACTGCTGAGCAGCTGCTCGAGCGCGAGCGTGAGATTGCTCGCAGCGTTGAGGATGCGGCGGCGTCGGTACAGGCGCTCGTGCCGGTTCCGGTTGCCGGCGCACGCGCTGGCGCTCGTTCTCGTGCAGAAGGATTGAGCCGTGCCCTGAACGTTGCCCTGGCCGGTATTGCTCTGGTGATGCTGTTCCCCGTAATGCTCGTGGTGGCACTCGCCATCAAGCTGAGCAGCCCGGGTCCGGTATTCTACAGTCAGGCGAGGGTGGGGCAGGACAGGCGCTCGCGTGACCGACGCGGACGCAGTGCACGCGCGGCTCACTCCAAGCCGGCTACTGCGGACACGGACCGCCGGGAGAGCGATCGTCGCGGAACCAACTATGGCGGGCGGGTATTTACCATCTACAAGTTTCGCACGATGGTGGTGGATGCCGAGCGGGCGGGTGCGCAGTGGGCAACGAAGGACGACCCACGAATCACGCCGGTAGGGCGCTTCCTCCGCCGCACGAGGCTGGACGAGATTCCTCAACTGTGGAACGTGTTGCGCGGGGACATGAACATCGTGGGCCCGCGTCCGGAAAGACCGGCAATCGTACTGGAGCTCTGCCGGCACATTCCACACTATCCGCTGCGCCATCGTGCGCGGCCTGGAATTACCGGATGGGCTCAGATCAACCACGCCTACGACAACTGCATCGACGACGTGCGTACGAAGGTGCGGTACGACCTGGAGTATCTGCAGCGCCAGGGCTTGCTGGAGGACCTGAAGATCATGGTGCGTACGGTGCCGGTGATGCTTTTCCGGCGCGGATCTCAGTGAGCCGAGCGGCGCGCCTGGCTGCGCCTGTGTGCATATCCGTATGACAACTCCCTTTCAGGCGCATGGTGCGGCTCCTACCACGCCCGACGGCAGACCTATCCGCCGTCGGTTTGCAAACCGTGCGCGTGCGCAGGTATCGGCGCCGTTTCAGCGCGCGATGGCTGCGCTGGGGCCGCTGGCATCTCCCGATGGGAAGATCGCGGCCGGAGTGGAGTGGACACTCAGCTTCGTATCGCTGCTGCTGTATGTATTCGTGGTTCATTCGTTCCGGTTGAACGTTGCAGCTATCGCGATCCTTGTGGCATTGGGCGGCGTGTTCCTCCAGGGGAAGGAGATCAGGTTTCCCGCGCCCCTAGTCTGGTTCGGCGTGTTCTGGGTCTGGGCGTTCGCAACGAGCTTCGTGAGCCCGTGGCCTGCGGTGTCCCGTGAGGCTACGATCGAGTTCGCGAAAATCGGGGTGATATTCTTTGTCGCCTACAATGCGATACAGAGCCGTGCGCAGTTGCGGTTCTTCGTGTTCTGGACGCTGGCGATGTACGCACTGTTCCCGGTGCGAGGCACGTTATTCAACTTCCTGTTCGGGATAGCGGAGTTCGGCCGCTATGCGTGGAATTTTGTGTTCGAGAATCCGAATGACCTTGCCGCCTACACGTTGCTGATCATCGGGTGGTGTATTGCGATGAGCCGTTCACGGCAGGCGAAGTGGATCCGGCTTGCTGCACTCGGCGGCGTGCTCGTGCTGAGCTTCATCGTTGTGATCACGCAGTCGCGCGGCGGGATGATTGCGCTGGTGGTGATGTGGGCCGTCACGTTCTGGCGTGAGATCACGCGCATGCGGCTGAAAACGTGGCTACTGCTCGGTGCAGTGGGCGTCGTTTTGGCAGTGATGGCCCCGGATAGTGTGTGGGAGCGCATCAGCAATATGCGCCACCTTCAGTCTACCGAAACGCTGGGCCAGGCGGATTCCTCTGCGGAACAGCGGTTTCTGATATGGCGTGTTGCCTCGAGGGTGATCAAGGACAACCCCGTTATCGGAGTTGGATTCGGTGCCTATCCTTCTGCCAATTCCGTATATGTCGGCCAGAGTCGCGAACTCGCCTTTGCAGCGGGGAAACGCGATACGCATAGCATGTATCTGAACGTGCTGGCGGAAACAGGAGTGATCGGCCTTGTGCTTTTCGGCGGCATCATCGTTTCAACACTGCTTCTTCTATCGCGCGCGATTCGTCAAATGAAGAGCGCGGGCATGGACGAGCTGATTCAGTTCGTCGCCCTTAGAGCCGCGTTCGTCGGGTTTCTTTTCGCAGCGATCTTCGGTACGGTGCATCGCGTTTCGTTCATGTACCTGTTTATCGCTTCGGCCACTCTGGCTGCTGAGTTTGCACTTAGGCCGCAGCTGGTGAGGTTGCATACAGCAGGAGTGCGCGCCGTCGCTAGGCACGTAGCACGTTCGCAACATGAGTCATCTGCAACTGAGGAGAAATCGCAACACCGGGTGACACGCATCACAACTTGTTCTTGAGACGTCAGGTCGAGGTCGGTACACTGTCGGCTGTCCGAGTGACACCACTGTTTTTGCAGAGTGGTGACCGGACCCCCCCGCGGGTCGTCTCTCCCGCGTAGACCTACTGTGTTCCGGCGGATCGCTCCTCCCTCACGGAGGGCCGCGACAAGGGCAAAACCGGTGAAAGCCGGTGACGCAAAGCCACGAGGCTACCGCGCTCAGCAGGGCGCCAGGCCGGTCGGGTTGCCGAAGGTTCTTCTGTCAACTATGAGGAAGGAGCTTCAATGCGAAGCCGCTCCATGCTCCCGTTACTCGGGCTGCTGGCGTTTGCCACTGCGTGCGATGATACCACGCACCTGGGTGACGCCTTCGGCCCCAATGCCCACTCAAGCGGTGCCGTAGT
>DATGOL010000158.1:0-7692 GCA_035306065.1 Gemmatimonadales bacterium
CTCGCCTGAGGAGATGCAGGGCAAACGTCTCGAGGAGTTGATGCCCGCTGAGACAGCGGCGCGCCTGCTGGAGACCGTTCGTGAGGCACTTCGCACCGGAGAGCGTCAGTTCCTGCAGTACTGCCTGACAGTCGGTGACCGAGTGGTATGGTTCGACGCCACAGCGATGCCTACGGAAGAAGGCACCGTGCTCTGGGTAGGTCGCGATATCACGCAGCGTCGCGCCGCGGAACTGGAGCTCCATAAGCGGGAGCGCGAGGTACTCGGCATTTTCGAGAGCGCGTTCGACGGGATGCTGGTGTGCGCGCCGGACCTGCGTTGCCTGCAGGTCAATGCGCGTCTGTGTGAGTTGCTGGGAAGGTCGCGCGACGAGCTCCTGGCCTGTCGCTACTCGGATCTGCTCGACGAGGATGACCTTCGTACACGGCCGCTGCGGCTGACGGAGCTTTATGCATCGGGGCGGATAGTAACCGAACGTCGTTTGAAGCAAGGAGATGGCAGTACCATAGAGGCCGAGGTGGGTACCACGATGCTCGACGACGGGCGCATCCTCCTCGTTATGCGGGACATTACCGCGCGCAAGCAGGCGGAGGAAACCATCCGCTCGCTGGCGCTTACCGATGACCTCACGGGACTCTACAACCGGCGTGGATTCCTGGCGTTCGCAGAGAGGGAATGGGAGAGGGCGAGGAGGCAGCAGCGAGGTGCGCTCCTCTTCACGTTCGACCTGGATGACCTGAAGCCCATCAACGACCTGCACGGCCACTCGGCCGGAGATGCCGCGCTGGTTCTGGTGGCTGAGGTGCTGCGTGCCGGGTTCCGCGGCTCGGACGTGGTTGGACGACTGGGTGGTGATGAGTTTGCGGCGTTCGTGGTGCCAGGCGGCGCGACTGCAGACAGCGCCGCCTCAGCCCGGCTCGTGGACACGATACCGATAATCCGGACGCGACTGGCACAACACCTGTCAGCAGCCAATGCAGAGGCTGTTTCGGCTGGGAGTCCGTTTGTGGTCGAGATGAGCGTCGGGGTTGCGCGCCTGCCGGCGGGGCCGGCAGGCGCGGCGCCGTCCCTTGCGGCGCTACTGGCAGAGGCGGATGCCCAGCTGTACCATGAAAAGAGATTTCGGAAGCAGGCTGGTTCGTGACGTCCCCGCGGGCGTGACGTTCCGTCCAGGTAGCCCGTAAAGGCTATACCAATCCTGACGACCCAGCCTTGTCCGGTTGCAGCCGCCGGCCATCGCTCGTCAGGATAATGCAACAGGAGTTGCGGAGTTTCTGGAATCTATTGCAGTTGCATGGAGGCATAACGAGTATGCGCGCTGCACGTCCTACCCGGGTCCTCATTGCGTGCGATCACATTGATTACGATGGCGCGCTGCATGGAGGGGGGCGTCAACTGATCGAGCTTGCACGCGAGTTATCCCTGCGCACCGATGTGGTTGCAACCATCTGCGTGCTGCGCGGGGAATCGAGCGTGGGCGGGGAACTGCGGGCAGCCGGCCTGCCGATTCGGTTTTTCAATGATCACCCGTTGAATCCGGTGTCGTTCTTCCGTCTCCTGCGGATCATGCGCAAGGAGCAGATAGACGTAGTGCACCTCACTGACTACGGTGCGTCAACGCTGGGTCGGCTGGCGGCGCTTGTAATGCACAAGGCTGTAGTGGTGCAGGTGATTGCGCGTCATTCGGCAGGTGAACGCAGGCGATTCTGTTTTCCCGTCAGGCTTGCCTATCGACTGCTTGCACCGGCAACGGCGCGCGTTCTTGCTGTGAGCAACAGCGTGAGGGAATTCGCCACGAAGCAGATGGGCTTCAGGGCCGACAAGGTGGAAGTGCTCTATTCGCCGCTCCCGAGGCACTCGTTCGAGGCGCCACAGGCAGAGAAGGTGGAGGAACTTCGTGGCCGCTGCGGTATTGACGCGGCAACGCCGGTTGTCGGAGCCGTCACGCGCTTCATTCCCGCAAAGGGCATCACCTACCTGGTGAAGGCCTTTGTCAGGGTAAGGGCGGTGTATCCGACGGCAGTGCTGGTATTGCTGGGTGCGGGTCCGGAAGAGGAGCGGCTCATGGCCCAGGTGAGGGCTGCGGGGGTGGCAGGTAGTGTGACGTTTGCGGGCTACCAGCGAGATGTAGCCCTTTACGAGTCGATGTTCAGCGTGGCAGCGGTTCCGTCTCTGGAGGAGGGGTTCGGGCTGACGGCGGTGGAGGCCATGGCGCTAGGCGTTCCGGTCGTTGCTTCCGACGTAGGTGGGCTGCGGGAGGTAATTCGCCATCGGCAAACGGGTATGCTCGTTCCCCCAGCGAACCCGGAAGCACTCGCCGATGCGATCCTCGAGCTGCTCGACGACAGCCAGCTCCGGGTGAGCATCGTGACTGCGGCGCAACTGGACATACAGGAGCGATTCTCGCTGGATCGTTATGCGGCACGTGTCACGGGGATCTATCACAACCTTGCCAGGAAGTCCGTTGCTCCACTGGCGGTTCCCATTCCGGAGCACACCGTGCACCTCACACCGGAACACAAGATTGTGGCAGTCAGGCAACGAAAGCGCTGATCCGGCTGCCGTGTCGCTGTCGCTCAGGGCCTCGATGCAACACCAGAACCGCAGTGCAGGCAAAGCGGCGATGGTTGCTCCGAGGCCCTTGTTTCAGGCGCGGCTAGTGATTCCACGGGCATCCGGCTGCTCGAACACCGCCTCCTGCGATTCGGGTGTCAGCACCTGGGCACCTGTGCCGGGCACCGCGCGCGGGAAGTAGATGTCAAACGTGGTACCGTGCCCCGGCGCAGTATCCACGCCCACAAAACCATTCGCCTGCTTGGTGATCCCGTAAACCGTAGCCAGGCCGAGGCCGGTGCCCAGCCCCTCTCCCTTCGTTGTGAAGAAGGGTTCGAAGATGCGGTCCAGGTGCGAGGTGTCTATGCCGATGCCACTGTCCTGAACGCGCAAACGCACGTAATCGCCTGCCGGCATGGACTCCAGGTCTCCGGCAATTCCCACCGGTGGCGGCCCCGTGCTGATCACCGCCTGGCTGAGGTGAACGTGAAGTCGGCCGCCGTCAGGCATGGCATCGCGCGCGTTCAACGCGAGGTTCAGAACTATCTGCTCGATCTGTGAAGGGTCGGCGAGAATCATCCACGGATGGCATTCGAACGCCAGCTCCAGCGCCACCGAGCCGCCCAGCAGGCGCCGGAGCATTCGATCCATGCCGCTCACAATCTCGCCTGCATCCAGTTCGCGAGGTGCCACCATCTGCCGCCGCGCAAACGCGAGCAGCTGCCTGGTGAGTTCTGCAGAGCGTCTTGCAGCGCGCTGGATCTCCTGTACGTCCTGAACGTCAACGCGGCCGCGAGCTGCACTCTGCTCAACGAGATCGGCGTAGCCCAGTATTGCCGTGAGCATGTTGTTGAAGTCGTGGGCAATACCGCCGGCAAGCCGCCCTACGGCCTCGAGCTTCTCGGCCTGCGCCAGGCGCCCTTCGAGCAGCCGACGCCTCGTGACGTCTCGTGCGGCAATCACGAAGCCACCGATGTCCGGATCGTCCGCCTGGTCGGTGACAACGAGCTCTACCCAGTGCGCCGGGATGCCGGCGCTCCGAACCACCGCGGCGGCGCGCCTGCCCTCAGTGCGCTGCACGTGATGCAGAAGCGTGTCCACGGCCTGGCGATCTTCCGGAGACACCAGTTGCAGCACGGACGTGCCGAGCACGTTCGAGTCATCCATGCCGAACACGCTGGCCAGTGCCGGGCTGTGATAGATGAGCCGATCGTCAGGCCGAACGATCAGGAGAGCATCCGAAGACCGGCGTACCAGCGAACGGAAGCGCGCGTCCTGCTTTCGCTGGCGGTCGAGCAGGCGCTGGTTCTCGTGAAGCACCGAGAAAAGGCGCGCAATCACGAGAAGCATCACCAGCACCAGTCCGTAAAGCAGGAACTGGCTGGCATCGTCTGCATGGTTACGTGCATCTCCGAGCAGTGCCAGCGCTACCAGTGCACCCGAAATGGCGGGCACGAGGCTGTAGCCCGGGTGCCGCACGTTCTCCTTGTTATAGGCATCCACCAGCACGGGTGACACGACGTCCACCATTGCCCCCGCCGTGAGAATCCACATGGCGGTTGCCCACAGCCCCGCGTTCAGCCCCTGAATGGAAAGCCCCGGTAGCCAGGAACTCAGGTCTGCCAGCGAACTCGTGGCTATCGCTGCAAGCACCAGCGCCAAAGCGGTATCAATCCGCCGTGCGTGACGATCCAGAATCAGCCAGGTGCCCGCGAGAAGTACCGCCAGCGCACCAACGGGAATCAGGACGAAGTAGAGGGCGTTGGCGGTCTCGCCCGTCATTAGTCCGTCTGCGGTTCGCCGCAGGTACACGAACCCGGCGAATGCCACCGTTGCACCGACCACGATGGCGAGGTCGAGGGCACGAACGGAGCGGGAGTGTCTGCCGAGTTGCCTTGTGAACGCGACAATGGCAGCGACGGCCGCCGGATAGGCGGCAAACGCAATGAGCTCGTTCAGCAGGTAGGAAAACGAGCCAGAGTTCAACTGGGGCCGCGTTAGAGCGCCGGCGGCTATCGCTGCGGGTACCACGAGGGCATAGGCAATGAGAGCCGTCCACGCCAGCGCTCGTCGCTTCTGCTCCGAGTTCCTGGGAGCCTCGCTCGCAGTCCTAAGGTTGGTTCTCGCCGCCAGAATCGCCGATAGTGCTGCGATGCTGTACACGCCGAGGTACGCAGCGAGGGTCCACCAGTTTTCCTTCACGCTCGAGCCGAGCGCGGTAGTGCTGATGACGACGGCCAGGAGCAGCGTGGAGAGGACGAACAGCCATCTGGCCACCAGGCTGGAGTTTCTGCTGGGGGGCCGCGGGCTCTGAACGGCTGCCGTGGGCGAGGCGGGGGACGTTCGCTGCATCCGCACAACTTGCAGCAAGGCACTGTCAGAAGGCCAGTGCCAATGCCTCGATGGAGTGGATTGCGGCACGTGTCAGTTAGCCCCAATGCCCGTGCGGGGTGTAGATTGGAGGCGATGCCGGCCGGAGCCCGACCGGCACTCACCTGCCGAACTCACCTACGATCAAACCGCGATCCGGCGTGCTGCTCACCGGGTCGCCCAGCTTCGCAGAGGACTAAATGACCACGAAGGCATCCAGCTCCCTGATGGAGTTGCTCGGTGATTCCGCCGAGGACTTGCTGAATTACGAGGCGAAGGGCTTCCCGCGTGAAAGCCTGCACCTTCCAGGGCCTGACTTTGTGGACCGCGTGCTCACGCACTCGGACCGCTCGCCGCAGGTATTGCGCAACTTTCAGGGCATCCTGAACCATGGACGGCTGGGCGGAACGGGCTACGTATCCATTCTTCCGGTGGATCAGGGTATCGAACACTCGGCCGGGGCGAGTTTTGCGCCCAATCCGATGTATTTCGATCCGGAGAACATCTTGAAGCTGGCTATCGAGGGCGGGTGCAATGCGGTTGCGTCCACCGTGGGAGTGCTGGGGTCGGTTGGGCGGAAGTATGCGCACAAGATTCCATTCATCGTAAAGCTGAACCACAATGAGCTGCTCACCTACCCGAACAAGTTCGACCAGGTGATGTTCGGTTCGGTTCGTCAGGCGTACGACATGGGCGCCGCGGCCGTTGGAGCAACCATCTACTTCGGCTCGGACGAAGGCACGCGGCAGCTGCAGGAAGTTGCCGAGGCGTTCCAGGAGGCGCACGAGATGGGGCTCGTAACCGTTCTGTGGTGCTACCTGCGCAACGAGGCGTTCAAGAAGGATGGCGTGGACTACCACGTAGGCGCAGACGTCACGGGCCAGGCGAACCACCTTGGAGTCACCATCGAAGCCGACATCATCAAGCAGAAGCTGCCGGAGACGAACGGTGGTTTCAACGCACTCAAGTTCGGCAAGACGCACAAGAAGGTGTATTCCGATCTCACGCCTGGCGATCATCCGATCGAGCTTGCGCGCTACCAGCTTGCCAATTGCTTCATGGGCCGGATGGGCCTGATCAACTCGGGTGGAGCAAGCGGCGACAACGACTTCGCAGAGGCAGTGACCACGGCCGTGATCAACAAGCGTGCGGGTGGAATGGGCCTGATCAGCGGCCGCAAGGCGTTCCAGCGGCCGATGAAGGACGGCGTGCGTCTCCTGAACTCGATTCAGGATGTCTACCGGGATGAGTCCATTACGGTTGCATAGCGGGAGCGTGCGGTGAGTCATGACCTGGTTAAGGGTTTGTTAAATTCACCGTCATGAATTCGTAACGCCATTGACAGCGGCGTTTCATCGCGCGTAAAGCCGGCCGCAAGGTAGGCAACGCATGATGTGAGAGGGTTCGCAGCCTGGTGCTGTGGGCCCTCTCATTATCAGGAGGTGCGCGATGTTTGCTCGACTCGTGGAATCGGGACGTCGCCCGCGACGTTCGGGGAGTGGAACCGTGATGAGTGTGCTGTTCCACTTCGTGCTTGTGAGCGCTGCAGTGGTTGGTACTACCCGGGGTGAGCCGGTGCTGCCGGCAGAGCCGGCGGACAGGATTGCCTACGTGGCTCCGCCAGCCCCGTCGAATCCGGAACCTGCTGCAGCTGTCCGCGGCTCGTCCGGCAGTGGCGCGCGACCGGTAGCGGCACCGCCGGTAGTGTTCTCGCCGGACCAGCTGGACATACCGGTAGTAGTGGGCGCGCCGATCCCGGGCCCGGTGATACCTAACGTGGGGCCTGACATGGACGCTCTCTACGACGCGCTACTCACCGGCACTGCAGTGGGCGGTGGCGGTACAGGAGCGGTAAGTGACGCCGCGTGGAACGCTGTGATGGTTGAGGAAGTGGCTGTTCCGAGCGACAGGAATCCGGCACCGCCCTACCCGGCAATGGAGAGATCGGCGGGCATTACGGGCGAAGTGATTGCGCGGTTCGTGGTGGATACAAGCGGCCGGGTGGAAGCGGGCAGCGAGGAACTGCTGTCAGTAACTACAGCCTCGTTCGGCCGCTCGGTGCTGCAGGTTCTGCCTCGCTACCGCTTCACTCCAGCGCGAGTGCGGGGACGCGCCGTGAGGCAGCTCGTGGAACAGCGGTTCGTGTTCCGGCTGGATTGAGCGGGCACATGCGGTGGACTTCGTCGGGGCGGTCGCGATGGTGGCATCAGCGAGTGAACTGCCCGGGACGGTGTGCTCGATGCCTGGCGGGTGTGTCACCTTCGCCCAGCGGCGAGGGTGGCGTAGTCAGCGAGGAGAGGTGCGTGGGCGCTGTCCCAGGTGCGCGTTGCTGCCCTGGCGTAGCCACTAGCGGCCAGCGCCCGCCTCACGTCAGGGTCGTCTGCGAGCCTCACCAGTTCAGAAGCAACGGACGCGGCGTCAGGGCTGGCAACAATACCTGCTATTTCACCCGGCGAGTCCCATTCCAGCAGTTCCCGGGAGGGTGGGGAATCCGCTGCAACCACTGCGAGTCGTGATGCCATCGCCTCCAGCAGCACGTTCCCGAAAGTGTCTGTGCGCGAGGGAAAGAGAAAGATGTCTGCGGAAGCATAGAACGCAGACAGCGCCGTTCCGCTCAGGCGCCCGGTGAACATCGTGTCGAATGGCGCTCGGCTGCGGCATTCATTTGCGTACGGTCCGTCTCCGGCTACCGCGAGAATTACACGCGATTTTGCACGTGATCGAGCCAGTTTTACGGCTTCGAACGCGAGGTCCAGCCCTTTCTCGGGC
>DATGOL010000159.1:0-12924 GCA_035306065.1 Gemmatimonadales bacterium
GGTCCGTGTGTCGCGACCACGATTCCGCGATGATGGTGCTGGCCGGATCACCGGACCCGAGTACCCGAACGTGCATGGTGACCGAGAAGGACTCCGCAAGCGCCGCGAAGTCCGTGCGAAGGCGTTCCGCAACCTTGGACGACTCGGCCTCCTCCAGTGCGTGCGCAACCCTGAGGTCGGGCACCATGAGCGCGCCAGCGGCGATCTCGGTTTCATCCACCACGTGCAGCAGCGTGACGGTTGCATCCACCGAACTGGCATATGCAAACGCGAACTCCGCTGCCACACGAGAGAACACACTGCCGTCCACCGGTACCAGCACCTGCCGGAACGCGTCAGGCAGGCCGGAATCGGGAGCCCGAACGATTACCGACGTGATGGTGGTTCGCGAAAGCACCTCTACGGTCATGCTGCGCCCAACGAGCTGGCGCGGCGCTGCACCAATCATGAGCAGGTCATAATCCCTGCCTTCCTCAGCGAGAATTGCCTCGCCGGGATTGGTGCTGCGCACGCGCTTCACGTTCAGATACTTCTTCTGGTCTTCGCCGAATCGTTCGGCAACCTGTTCCAGGTGCGCTTCCAGACCGCGTCCCGCGAGCGACGGGTTGCCCAGGAGACGTCGGCCGATTCTCGCGAACACGGACTCCTGCCTGGTTTCCACGTACAGCGCGGTTGCATTGCCGCCGGTATTCCTGACGAGTGGAGCCGCAAGGGCGAACGCACCCATTACGTTGCCGCCACCCGCCGTGGGCACGAGGATCTTGAGAGCACCGGCCGGGATAACGCGTCCCCTGCTGTCATCCTCTATTCGCCTGCGCTCCTCGTCCGTCATGGGCAGCCTGGGCAGCACTGCGCGCATGAGTAACGGGGCGAGGAATGATGTTACCACCGCGAGAAGCACTATGGTGGAATACATCTCCCCGGTAAGGAGGCCGAGTGACAGACCGATGAGCGCCACGATGAGTTCCATGGCGCCGCGGGCATTCATCCCGAATCCAATCGCGAGCGATTCCCAGAATGACATGCCGGCCAGGCGGGCCCCGGTGAAGCAGCCGACCAGCTTCGCGACCATAGCAACGGCAATTACCAGCGCCGGAAGCTGCCAGCCAGTGAGCAGCCAGAGGTTCACCTTGAGACCGACGAACGCAAAGAAGATCGGCGAGAGCGCGGCAAGCACGAACGTCTCCAGTGCATGCAGCGACTCTTCCTTCACGCGCGGCACCTGACGAATCATCAGTCCCGTTACGAACGCACCGAATACGGCGTGTACGCCGAGCATTTCAGTGACGGCCGCACCCAGGAACGTGAACACCAGTATGAGGCTCACGTCGGCCCCAGGCAGTCGCACGTGCGCGTTCACGTAGCCGAGCATTCGCGTGAATACCGGGTAGCCAACGAAACGCACCACGAGCAGAAAGCCCGCGAGTCCCACAAGTGTGAGTGCCAGCCTGGAGCCCGAGAAAACCCCGGCAGATGCAATACCCGCAATAACGGAGAGAATCAGCCAGCCGATGGTGTCGTCAAGCACCCCCGCAGACAGGATCACGACACCGACATTGCGCTTGATCAGGTTCAGATCAATGAGGATCTTGGCAATGACGGGCATGGCGGTAATCGCCATGGACGTAGCGAGGAATGCCGCGAATACCACGCGGTCCGACGGGTCCACCAGGAACTGCTCGGGGAGCAGCATTCCGAGCGCAAAGCCGGAGGCGAGGGTTACCGTGAGGCCGCCGGCAGACGAGAAGAAGGCCGATTTGCCGAGCGTACGCACCACGCGCAGGTCGGTCTCGAATCCCGTAAGCAGGAGCAGCAAAACCATGCCGAGCCAGGAGACGATCTCGAGCAGGTGGAACTGTTGTACGTCCTGCGGGAATACAAGCAGGTAGAGATCGGGCGACCAGTGGCCGAGTACGGTAGGGCCCAGGAGAATACCCGCAAGCAGCTCTCCGATAACGGCTGGCTGCCCGATCCTGCGCATTACTTCGGACAGCGAGCGCGCCAGGAAGAGCAGCAGCGCGAGCTGTACCAGAAGCACCAGGATCGAGTGTCCGCTGATCGGCGGGAGTGAGGATGGGTCCATTCGGCAGGTACAGTGAGGCGAAGTACTGCGGCAATTCGGCCAACTTAAGGGCGGGGCGGCATGAGGCCACCCTGGCGCGTGCGGTTAGCGGCCAGCCGGATTCTGTTGGAGTCAGCCTGTTTTCGCCAGTTCAGGCCTTGAAAGCCCCGAGCGGCAGTTGTGCCCGCGGCGGCGAAGCGTGCCGGAATAACGAAACCCCAGGACGAGCCCGGGGTTCGGGTTGCCGATTGCCAGCACGAAGGCGAAAGCGCTCGACCACCTGTAGAAAAGGTATGACTCGCGATGCAAGGAATGAAGCGCCAGTCACGAGCGAAGCACATTGGCAGCAGACTCAGGGGTGCAATACCAGTAGAGCGCTTCACCACATAGCTTGCGCTCGCGCCTTGCGGTAAAACGATGATTCGGTGAGGCTATGATCCCACCCGAGGAGGAGATAATGACGAAGGACGACGCGCCGGAGCGGGACGACGAAGCGCAAAGCGAGCGCACGCCGCCGTCGCAGGAGCGTGCGCCCAGGTCAGCGATAGACCATTATCGCAAGGAACTCGAACGCCGGCGAAGCCGGGAGCGGGATGAACTGTCCGTGCTCCTCGCCGAGGCAAAGAGGGAGTACGAGGAGATGATGGCGGCTCCGCGCCCGAGTGGTCGCGGAGGGAGGCCGAAGAAGCAGGTGGCGCCGGCGGTTCCGGGAGCTGCGCCAGTGGCAGCGCCGGCCCAGGTGGCCGCCGTGCCAGTGGAATCGGCCGCACCTGAGAATGGTGGCAAGACCGGGAAGACTCCCGCGAAGGCAGCAGCGAAGCCCGCGGCGAAGAAGGCAACGAAGTCCGCCAAGGCGGCGCCGGCCGGGAACGAGAGCACGTCAGCTGGCGGCGGAAAGGCTTCGAAGTCTGCGCCGCCCCGAAAAGCTGCGAAGACTGCCAAGGCCGCCAAGGCCGCCAAGGCTGCCGGGTCAACGGCAAAGTCAGCGGCTCGGCCGCCCGCGAAGACAACTTCCAGCTCACCGACGAAGGCGGCTGGAAAAGCATCACCAAAGGCTGCGGTGAAGTCACCGGCGAAGGCGGCCGGAAAGGCATCGCCCAAGGCTGCTGCCAGGTCACCAGCCAAAGCATCCGGAAAGACTTCGGCCAAGGCTGCTGCGAAGGAGCCCGCGAAGTCCACAAGGGCTCCGGTGAAGGCCACTTCGAAAGCATCTTCCAGGTCAGCCGGAAGCAGCTCGAAGCAATCGGATTCCAGGTCCGGTACGAAAACGACTTCAGCTGCAGCGGCGAAATCGCCCGCGAAGTCAGCCTCGAGACGCACTTCCAAAGCTGCCGCAAAGCGTAGCGAGTGAACTGACAGCAGGCCTCAAGACACCAGGTTTTCCAAAGCCCCGCAGGCATTTCTGCGGGGCTTCTGCATTACCTGAATCATTGGCGCGTTCCAATGTTGTCGTTACGCGCCAGTGCATAATGCGTCTCTGGTTCGACGCAGCACTGCACCCGACACCCGACGCAGGGCACCGCCAGTGCGATCACAACGAGCTCCCGACAGTCACCCCCCGGAGCTTTCGCGTTTGCAGCGATTCCGTTGAAGGCAAAGGCCATCGTGGCACCAGGAGCCTTTGGAACACGCGCAGCAGGTTGCAGGAACAGCAACCCATTCCAACACGGAGAACGAACACATGCATCACCAGTCCGCGCAGTTTCGCGAGACGGCGATCAGGCTCGTGGCCGGACGCTTCCAGCGCATGGCGATGACGGTCGCGGTGGCAGCGCTTGCCGTCAGCCTCACGAGTCTCCCGGTGCTGGCACAGGCCGGAATCCAGAGCGGCCCCGCTGCCGTGAACGTGAACGCAGCCAAGAACGCGTCGCTCACCCTCACGGTCATCAGCGGCGCCACCCAAAGCCTGGCATCCATCACGGACAATGCCGTGAACGAGTTCCCCACTCCGGTGAGCTTCACGACAACGTGGGACGTTCATCCGCAGACTGACGGATTCATCGTTGTCGCAAGCTTTGCATCCGCAGCCAACGCACTGGCACACAGTGAAACCGCAGATGCCATCGCAAGCAGCTTCATCGAAGGCAGCGTTCCCACCGGCCAGCCAGTAACGTTCACGCCATTCACGGCAGACGTCACTGGTGGAACGCCGGGAGCCGGGCTGCTACTCGTGCAGCAGTCGCTCACACCTCCCACTCGTCGCGGCAGCAGAACGGACAATCTTTCGCTGCGGCTCAACCTTGTGGGCGCAGACCCTGTTGCTGTTGGCGAGTACAGCGGAGTGCTGACACTTCGCGCCATCACGCAGTAAACGGCATCATGACCAGAGGCCCATTCAACGGACGTTGTATGCTGGCCTTCGTGCTCGCGGCGTCATTCGTCGCGGGCACGATCATGCCGGCACAAGCGCAAACCGTATCGCCGGTTATCGCGCAGTACGTTCAGCAGGCCCGTGGCGAGTTGTCCGTGGAGAACCCCACGTCAGACCCGCTTCCGGTTTCACTGTCGGTGCGCGGCTTCACCGTGGATTCGCTAGGCACCGTTCACTTCGGAGATGTGCCCGAGGGTACGAACGTGGAGCTGGCCTGGCGATCGTTCACGCTCCCGCCCATGAGCAGGACGGTTGTGCCGTACCGCGTGCGCGCCGAGAGCGCGCCAGCATGGGTGGTAATCGAAGCTGCGTTTCTCCCGCCACGCACAGGCTCAGTACAAACCCGGATCGTATTGCCTCACGTGGTATACGTCAGGCAGCGCGAACCCCTTTCCAGGTCGGAGCTGTCGGTTACGATGCTGCCGAATGCGGGGGGTGAATGGAGAATTCGCATGGCCAACCTGGGTGGTTCACTCGACCGCCTGTCCAGTGCGTCCTGGCGCGCACCGGATGGAGGGCTGATAGCCGAGCTCAGTCATGCAGCTCCCATACTGCCTCACGGAGTGCGCTACCTGTCGGTTGGCGCCGCCCCGTCGGGTGCCCGAAGCCTTCGCATCGAAGGCGCGTTTGGCTCGATGGATATCCCGCTGCCTGATGTTCTGAGCGGGATCCCCCGCTAGCGCAGCCAGGCGAACGCACCTTGCCGCGAACACTCCGCATTGCCAGCCTGGCGTTCGCATGCCTCACGACAGGCGCGAATGTCCTCGAGGCACAATCCGTTGTGCTTCGCACCGTTGGCGTGGGCGCGGATGGGGGCAGCTCGGCGCAGTGGACGCAAGGCGTTCACTCGGGTAGCGGGGCGATCGGAATGGGCAGCACTGTCGAACGCACAGGCGATCTATCCCGTCAGGTGATCGGCGTCGGACTCGGCGAAATGACGGCACTGTCATTCCGATCCACCTGGTACCGCATTCCGCGCCTGGACTCCCTGGTGATCGGGGATGTCCACTTTTCGTCTCCACTGCGGGGTGCGCTTCCGGGGCCATCGTCCGGCATCAGGACCGCCACGGGCGCAATGTTCGCACTTCCGGCGTGGGACCAGGCGTCGCTCAGACTTACGATCGGGAGTGCCGCACCTCGTGCTCATGCGGGCGGTGTAAACGGGATCGCCCTGATATCCAACGTGCCCCGGTCCGCCATCATGGGAGCAGCCGATCTTGGCGAGCCGGAGTGCGAACACGCCGCATCCTGGTCGTGCACGGTTGCGTCCATCAACCTGACGCAGGATCTGCCCCGCTCGGCACGAATAACGACAACCGGTACGATGACGGCGGACCTGTCACGCGGCGGCACAATTGCGCACGGGGAGATGCTTCTCGACGGCGGAAGTCACCGATATCGTGCGATCTCCATTGAACCGGGAGCCGCACTCCATATTGGTCGCGCGGCCGGCGCGTCTGCCTGGAGTCGAATGGAGCATCAGCGCGGGGGTGCACATGTCCGGCTGTCGCACGGAACCCTGATCCGACCCGCCGTTCGCCTGATCGGTTTCGAGGAGACCGCGGCACCGGAGTCGCTGACCGACATCGAGCGCTTCGCGGCCAGGCAGGCCAACCTGGACCTCTGGTGGTCACCCAAAAGCTGGTTGCGAGCCGGCGCCGGCATACGAGCATGGAGTGAACGTTCGCGTGGTGCGGCCGCCGAAGGCGCCATGAAGCCTGACGAGCTGCTGGATCCCATGCTGCACGTACAGGCAGGTCGTGCGGATGGGTGGTCCATGTCTGGCGCAACGCAGGGACATCATGCCAGCGCGTCGCTCGCGGTTTTCAGGGGCAGCTGGCAGGGATCTGCATCAACATCCGTGTGGGAACACGAATCTCGCTCCCTAACGACCAGTGAGCCGGACAATCCTGCTGCGGCTACCAGCCTCACCGGGCGAGACGTAACGCTGAATATCGCCAGGAGCGACTCCTACGGCAGGCGCTGGCGCGGAGGCATCAGCCTGATGGATGCCAACACCGGCAGGCGTGGTCGCCTCACGACGCGATTCGACCAGCCCATCGGGCTTACAGGCACCGTCTCCACCGGAGCGCTCCTCCGGTGGGACGAACGGCTCGGCTCCCTGCTTGCGCCCACCGCGAGCGTACGGTGGATGCTGCCGTTCGGCCAGCTTGGGCTGGATACGCAGTTTCCCCTGGGCGGAGGTACACTCGCCCGCGCGGAGAGATGGGTCGGAGGCACTGCCGAGTTCAATCTCGGACGCTGGGTCGCATCGGTATCACAGGTACACACCGCCTCGGGCCTCGTGTGGCGCCTGTCTGCGCGCCGAGCCTGGCGAGGCAGTTCCTCGCTGGAACGACAGGGATACGAGCGGGCGGCAAAGGGTGCGCTCTGGATCCACGGTCGCGTTCTGATGTCAACAGGCGAGCCGCTCGTTGCCCTGCCTGTGACGGTTGCTGGAGCAACCGCCTTCACGGACGATGAAGGCCGCTTCAGCATTCGCATCAGTTCCGCCCAGCCGCCGGACGTACAACTCGCCTTCGACAACTACCCCGGTGGTGCCCTGCTTCACGTTGTCATGGCGCCGGACAGGATAGTGCCGATGGAGGAAGCAATGCCGCGCGCGGGCACGGAGCTGATCTGGCAAGTGGAGAGGCGGCCGTTCCGCTGAGTTGCACGTGCGGAAAGTGGCATATGCGTCACACGTGCTGACGCGCACCATTCGCCGGGTTGCACCGCCGCAGGATCACAGTGCCATTCGGGCGAAGTTCAGTGTCGCAAGGGCGAGGCGACGCCCACCGACGCCACACGAGTATCGCTTACAGCGCCTGGGTTGCGGGCACTGGTTTCTCCCGGTACCAGTAGCTCGCCACCGCCACGCCGATCGCGAACACCACCACCACGGTGAACATCGGCTGGAATGCCGCGGTGAGCGCAGACACAACTTCCGGGTCCACTACGGTTCCAACGCGATCCCTGTCCAGCACCTGGGCAACACGCGAAGGGTCCAGCCGTTTCTCGAGCGTGAATGCGAGAATGGCACCCAGCACCGTTACCCCAAGGGTGCCACCGAAGAAACGTGCGAACACGTTCGTTGCGGTAATGACTCCGCGCTCACGCCAGCCCACGCTCGACTGCAGCACGATCACCAGCGTAGATGTAGCAGCACCCAGACCGGTGCCAAGCAGGAACATGGACGCGCCCATCTCCAGGCGTCCGCCGTGCAGCGCTGCAGCCATCAGGCAGGCACAGGCGATGGCGCACATCACGCAGCCAAGTAGCACGGCACGACGCGCGCCGAAACGAAGGATTGCCTTGCTGGATAGCGTGGCCGCGATCGGCCAGCCAATGAGCATGGGCGCGATCAGGGAGCCGGCCTGCACTGGCGTACCACCCTTCACTCCCTGGATGAAAAGCGGGAGGAAGTTCACCACGGCCATCAGTATTGCGCCGAGTCCCAGCGACACAACGGAGGCCACTGCCACGTCGCGCCTGGCGAGAAGGGAGAGCGGCAGTATGGGTGACTTCGCCCTTCGCTCCACGACGATGAACAGTGCCGACAACAGAAGTCCGAGCGGGGTCAGCACCTTCGGAGCCGTGCCGCCCATGGCCAGCAGCAGCGACAGTGCGGCACCAGCAAAGGTGATTGCACCGGGCCAGTCGATGGCGGCGTCTCCTCCCTGCCCCTTCTCGCGATAGGCATACGCAAGGAGCGCGACTGCAGCTGCGCCGAACGGAAGGTTTATCCAGAACACCCACCCCCACGCCATCGCCGTCACTATCCACGCACCAAGCATCGGCCCCGCAATACCGGCCACTCCCCACACCGCACCAATCCAGCCCTGAATACGCCCTCGTTCGGCAATCGTGTACAGGTCACCGATAATGGTCATGGCAACAGGCTGTATGCTGCCGGCTCCCAGCCCCTGCAACGTGCGGCCCGCCAGGAGGATGGTCATGCTGCCTGCAAACCCGCACAGCATCGAGCCGCCAAGGAACAGCACTATGCCAAGCCAGAGAATCGGGCGTCGTCCGAAAACGTCCGAGAGGCGCCCGTAAATCGGTACGGTGACCGTGGTGGCCAGAAGGTACGACGCCGTTACCCAGCCGTAGTGCTGAACGCCGCCAACGTCGGCGATGATCGTGGGGAGTGCGGTTGCCACGATAGTGGCTTCCGCCGCCGTCATGAAAACCACGAGGATAAGAGCGAATGTCGTCAGGCCGCGGTGCGTAGCGGTGTTCGTCACTCCATTCTCCCGGTGGAACCGGCAACTCGACGGCGGAACTCAGGCACCGACCGCAATCTCCGTTTCTGTTGATACGTCAAGGAAATTGCGCCCGGCGGCCGGTGTGGCCGCAGGGCGCAATGGAAACGACCCGTCGAGAATCATAAGCCGACATGGAAGCCGGCGAACGCGCGATCAGTGCTGGAGCACGATCAGGTAACGGGATGCCTCCCAGAACTTCGAGGGATCCGTGATCCGGAGCGTGCCGTCTGCCGCGCCGTCTGCCCCTGTGCCTGACACGAGCAGGCTCGGGTCATGACGCGAAATCACGCGATAGTTCGCAGACGGATCCGGCATCGGAATGGCGAGCTCGTCGCGACGGTCCGCGACCGTGAAGCTCGCCGGATCCAGATCGCGACTGGGCACGAGCGTGCGCGGGCCTACCACCAGGAAGCGCCTGCTGCCTTCGGACCTCACGATTCCTGCATCGGCGAGCTGCTCCTTGGTGCCGATAACGTAGTAAACCGTGTTGGCTTCGGAGAGCGTGGAGCGCAGGGTGTCGCGTACCGCATCGCGCTCCACGGCGAGCGCACGGCCCGCACGTCTCAGGCTGTCAACCATCCCGCCAAGCGCCGCAAGCTCTCCCTTCTGGCGTTCCACCGTGGCCTGGAGCTCGGAGATCGTTGTGACGTAGCCCTGCAGTCGCGACTCCATGCCCTGGCTGTTTCTCGTGAGGGTCGCCACACGAGCGCGGCTCTGCTCCAGAAGCGAGATCACTCCATCTACCTTGGCCTGCAGCGAGTCGTGACGTGCAGTCCATGGATCACTGGAACCCGATCCCGATGGCTGGTTGCGCGTCTGCGCGGCTGCCAGGCCAGACACCGCCGAGAGCGACGAATCGATCTGGTTTACGAGCCTGGTGGTTTGCGCCAGCTCGCCCATAAGTGCGTCTCGCTGCTGAAGCTCGCTCTGTGCCGCCTCGAGCTGCGTACCGAGCGCCTGCAGGGAATCGGTGGCCGCCCGGTCGGCAGCGGAGTCACCGCAGCCTGCGAGAAGCGCGGCGAAAGCCGCAAGGACACCGATCGTGAATGTGCGATGTGCCGTTTGCATGTGTCGTGGGGCTGATGTTGGAGCCCGAAATCTCACCACATTCGGGGGAATGAAAGAAGTGCAGGGATCACAATCTGGCAATTAACTGCCGGGATCGCTGTCATGAATGGTGATTCATCATCCCGATTATGCCGCTATTCGCTCTCCGGCTGGCCGAAAACCAGTCTCACAAATCCCCTGGATTCCGGATTCGTGAAGACATACACGTGGTCTCCAGGAGTAAGTACCGTACTGCCGCGCGGAGCAAGCAACTGCTTCCCGCGAACGATCATGGTAACGGAAGCGCCCTCTGGAAAGGGTAGAGCCGACAGTGTTTCTCCAGCCACCGCCAGCGCTTCGTCTATGTAGAAGGAGAGCAGTTCACCCTGCAGTGGCTCAACGGACTCGATCGCCAGCACTGCCCGTGGAGGGGGCGGTTCGTAAGTCTCGAGGCCAAGCTTGCGTGCCGCCCAGGTAACCGTGGCGCCCGGCAGGATTGAACTCACCACGACAACGAAGAACACCAGGTCGAACATCTGTTCCGCAGCTGGTGCTCCCGCGAGTACCGGGTATGTGGCCAGGATGATCGGCACGGCTCCACGCAGCCCTACCCAGCTGACAAAGAGCTTCTCCCTGTTGGTGTAACGAAACGGAATGAGGCAAAGCCACACCACAACCGGTCGCGCCACAAACGCAAGAAATACGGAGACGGCAAGGCCAATTGGAGCGATCTCGATTAGTCGTGAGGGGAAAACCAGCAGCCCCATCAGCAGGAACATCGTTACCTGCGACAGCCAGGCGATGGCGTCGTGAACGCGCAGAAGTCCTGTGCGGTAGGGAATTTCTCCATTCCCAAGAACGATCGCGCCCACGTAGACGGCCAGGAAACCGCTCCCGTAGAGCAGCGTTGGAACTGCAAAGGCGAGGAAAGCCATGCCTATCAGCAACACGGCGTACATGCCGCTCGCGTGAAGGCGGGCGTGTGCAAGCGTGTAGCGCGCGCCGTATCCAATGCCGAGGCCGGCGGCCAGGCCGATCGCAATCTGAGAGATCACCTGCAGCCCGATCATCGTGTACGAGGCTGCACCAGGCTCCAGAAGGACACTGGTTACAGACATCGTCAGGATCACGGCCATCGGGTCGTTGGACCCCGACTCGATCTCCAGGGTGGCCTTCACCTTGTCGCTCAGGTGTACTCCGCCGCTTCGCAGTACGGCGAACACCGCGGCGGCATCGGTGCTCGACACCACGGCACCGAGCAGGATGGATGCATCACGAGGCATACCGAGCCAGAATGCGCCCAGCGCGAGCATGACCGCCGTACCTATCACACCAACTGTAGCCAGTACTGCCGCAGGTGCCGCCACACGCCGAACCGCGGTGAGCGGAGTGTTCAACCCACCGTCGAAAAGGATGAGCACCAGTGCAACCGTTCCCAGCCGGTAGCCCACGCCGTAGTCGGCGAACGGTATTCCACCAATTCCCTCAGACCCGGCCAGCACCCCGATTGCCAGAAAGATCAGCGCAACCGGCACGTTCACCCTCTCGGTAGCGCGACTGCTGAAAAGGACGCTGACAATCAGCAGAAAGCCGCTGACTGCGAGAATGATCGCCGTCGTGATGGGTTCGTTTGTCAGCATGCGGCGAACAGCGTGAAGGAGCGGGAGAAAGAAGGTGAGGCAGTTTGCAGGTAAAGGGCTACTTCGTTCACAGCGGCCACCTGAGTACCGGGAGCTGCCGTCCTCTGCCACACGGCGTGCCGGTGTCGCAACGTGCCCCGAAGTATGCCCAGCCCGCAATGAGCGCCGAAGCTTTCCCGCTTTACGCCGTTACCGTGAGCATAGCGTGCACGCGAGTGCTCAACCCGTCACGACTGCAAGCCAGCTCGGGAAAATGAGATTACGCAGGTGATGAAAAGCGCCGGCGACTTCACGGTGGAGCCTCCAGGAATGCTGGAGGTTGCGACATGCAGGCACCGGACCTTACGCGGATTCGGGGTGGCGCATTCACCAGCAAGGCTGTATTCCTGACCGGGCAGCGGACTTCAGGAGGAGATGCAGCATGCCCCAGGAACATGATGGAGACGTACCGGCGGTGAGCATCTTTCCGCCGTTCGTACCGACGGCGGCGCTGGTTGCTGCAGTGCTCGCTCAGAGAATCTGGCCGATAGACGCAGGTGCACTGTTGCCGTCTCCCTGGAGATACTGGATTGGCGGCGCAATTATCCTGCTGGCCATGGGATTCTTTGCCATGCGGGCCGTGCGCCAGATGCGACGAAGCGGCCAGAGTGAAGTTCCGTGGACACCTGTAACGGAAGTTCTGCAGTCGGGGCCATACAGCCTTTCGCGAAACCCCATGTACCTTTTCATGGTGGTTGCCTGCATCGGGTTCGCCGTCCTGCTGGCCAATCCATGGCTGCTCTTGTTCACCCCGATGGTTGCGTGGGCATTGCAGAAGTGGGCAATCATTCCGGAAGAGGAATATCTCGAGCGAACGTTCGGCGAGGAGTACGCTGTATACCGAACGCGGGTTCGCCGCTGGATCTGACACTACACACACACAGGCCTCAGTTGGCGCGAAACATCATTGCTGTGCTCGCCGGAATCGTGGTTGGAGGGTTCGTGAACATGGCGCTCATCACACTCGGCCCGCTGGTGATTCCCCCGCCGCCCGGCGTGGACATGACCACCGCTGAGGGCATCGCTGCCGGCGTGCACCTGCTCGAGCCACGGAACTTTCTGATGCCCTTTCTGGCTCATGCCATCGGCACGCTAGTGGGCGCATTCGTGGCGTATCTGATCGCGTCAGGAAACAAGCCGCGGATGGCTTTCGCAGTCGGGGTATTCTTCCTGCTTGGAGGAATTGCCGCGAGCACAATGATCCCTGCGCCAACATGGTTCATCGTGCTGGACCTTGTCGTGGCTTATCTGCCAATGGCCTGGCTGGCGACTCGTATCGGAAGGAACGTTCAGCGCGTGTGAGCGTTGAACTGGTGCGGCTGGGCTGGGAGAGGCAATGATGGTGCGATAAGTGAGAGGTGCGGGCGTGCGATGCCGGTGCCTGGACACTGACACATGGCTCCCGGCCCTAGCACCTGGCATCTCTTCTGTGCAATTTTTACCAATGCCGCTCGATTCAGCCGTTTTCCGCAGTAGCCAATTGCAAAGCATGCAAGC
>DATGOL010000160.1:0-23610 GCA_035306065.1 Gemmatimonadales bacterium
CTTCCTGCGTGTCGCGTCCCCAGTAGTCCTGGGTAAGCGACGCGATGGTGAAGTAGAGCGTCCAGCTCTCGACGTACGAGTAGTAGATGACGATGATGAGCGGCAGGAACAGGCCGAGCACACCGAAATACTTGGCTGCCGGATGCTTCCAGATTGCCGCGAACATCCCTGGCAGGTGGGCCTTGCGGTAACGCCCGCCATTCCGGCCCAGGCCCCACTCAATCCAGATGAGCGGAAGGCCGAGCAGCAGGAATGCTATGAAGTAGGTGACCATGAAGCTGCCACCGCCATTCGAAGCGGCCTGCGTCGGGAATCGCAGGAAGTTGCCAAGGCCTACGGCATTTCCTGCCATGGCGAGAATGAGGCCCACCCTGCTGCCCCATGCTTCGTTCGGGTTCGTTCCGCCTGAGCTCAACGCGGAGACTCCTGCCGAGAGGTAAAAGGTTCCGACATGGTGATGTCTTGCGAATCGCGTCGAATCTAGCGGCTCTGCCTCGTCATTTCAGCGCAACTTGCGACATGATCGGCAATTGCATGGCGATACCGAAGCTCGAGACGACAGAGTTCAGGTTCGACTGACACCTCGCGCTGCTCCATCTGCGCATGAAGCCGCTATCTCGTGACGCCCGAAAACAGCTGCGGCCGGTACCTCGAACGAGGCACCGGCCGCAGTTGCTGAAGATGGAACGGAATCAGGCAGCCGTACGCCGCTCTTCCTCGAACGTGGGCAGTTCGCCGCGCCGGTACTTGCCCCAGTAGTTGTCGAGTGCAGCTCGCACCTTGCCGCTCAGCAGTATCACGCCGAGCACGTTCGGGAACGCCATGCCCAGAATCATCAGGTCGCCAAAGTCCAGAACGTTCGTGGCGGTGATGATGGACCCGAGGAACACGAAGGTCACGAAGATCAGCCGGTAGATGGTTGAGCTTCCGTCTCCGAACATCCAGGCCCAGCAGCGCTCTCCGTAATACGACCAGGAGATCATGGTGGAGAATGCGAACAGGAACACGGCGGCAGACAGCACGTACGGGAACCACGCGATGTGCTCGCCGAATGCGCGCGACGTGAGCGTTGCACCGTTGTTGGAAGCAACCAGGTCGGCGTACTCAGGGTTTATGTGTGCGCCGCTGACCACGATTACAAGTGCCGTCATCGTGCAGATCACCACGGTGTCAATGAACGGCTCCAGCAAAGCAACGATACCCTCACGAACCGGGTAGTCGGTTTTCGCGGCAGAGTGAGCAATAGCGGCAGAGCCAACGCCGGCCTCGTTCGAGAACGCTGCACGCTGGAAGCCGACAACCAGTACTCCGATAAAGCCGCCGTAACCTGCTTCGGGTGTGAACGCCTGCGAGAAGATGGTTCCGAAAGCCGCAGGAACCAGCGGCATGTTCGTGAAGATCACGATCAGGCAGCCGAGGATGTACACACCGGCCATGAGCGGCACGATCTTGTCTGCCACACTCGCAATCCGGCGAATGCCGCCGATGATCACGATACCCACCAGCACGGCCATGAACAGGCCGTATGCCCAGGGGTAATTGGCGATGAAGGGAATTGATTCCGACAAGGCACCCATGGACTGGTTCACCTGGAAGCTGTTGCCTCCGCCGAGCGATCCACCGATGCAGAGAATGGCGAACATCCACGCCAGCACCTTGCCGAGCTTCGGCATGCCGATCTCGCTCAGTCCATTCGACAGGTAGTACATCGCGCCGCCCATGATCCGGCCGTCTGCCCGCGTTTGGCGATACTGCTGGCCGAGCGTGCACTCCGCGAACTTGGATGACATTCCGAGGAAGCCGGCAACGATGAGCCACAAGGTTGCCCCGGGTCCGCCGATGGAAATGGCGATTGCTACACCGGCAATGTTGCCGAGTCCCACGGTTGCAGAGAGAGCAGCAGCGAGTGCCTGGAAGTGCGTCACCTCTCCTTCATCGGCCGGGTCATCGTACTTGCCGCGCACGACATTCACAGCATGCTTGAACGCGCGAATATTGATGAAGCCCATTCGCAGCGTGAAGAAGATGGCTCCCAGCACCAGCCAGAAGACGGCCAGCGGAATGGTGATGTCGTCCGTCCAGAAGGCGACGTCGAAGAAGAAGACGGAGCTGATAAGTCCGTTCACCCGTCCCATGGCACGATCAACGGTGGCCATGAACCCGGTGGCCTCCGCTTCGGCAGCGGGCAGAGGTGGAGCGGCTACCTCACCAGCGGTCTCCGGCGCACTGACACCCTGAACGGAGGGCTGAACCTCACTCACGCTCTCAATGGCCGAGTCAACGGAAGCTGGTGTTTGGGCCTGCAGCGCCTCCGGAGCCGTGAGGCCCGCCAGCAGTGCGGCCGCCACGAGCATGCTCGCGGTGAAATGCCGTCGAAGATTCATCGTACGTCGTCTGGGTGAAAAAAGATGGCGGGCCATGCCTCAGCCCGCAGCGAGAGACCTTTCGAGCCGAAAGCGGTCGTCAGGTACCGTACACTTCAAAAATTCCGGCGGCACCCATGCCGCCACCTACACACATCGTTACCAGCCCCAGCCCACCGCCTCGCCTCCCAAGTTCGTACACGAGCTGCGTGGTGAGCTTGGCTCCCGTTGCACCCAGCGGGTGCCCCAGCGCTATCGCACCACCGTTCACATTCAGCTTCTCCATCGGGATGCCGAGCTCACGCTGTACTGCTAGTACCTGCGAAGCGAACGCTTCGTTGAACTCGACCATGTCAATGTCACTCAGCGAGAGCCCCGCTCGAGCAAGCACCGCCGGCACTGCCCTGGCCGGCCCCATACCCATCACATCGGGTTCAACACCGGTGACAGCATAACTCACGAACCGCGCTAGAGGCACAATTCCGAGTGAATCCGCCCGATCACGCGACATCACCACCAGTGCAGCCGCACCATCTGAATAAGGACTGGCGTTGCCCGCCGTTACGCTTCCGCCCTGCTTGAAAGCCGGCTTCAGCTTTGCCAGGCGCTCGATGCTGGTGTCGGAGCGAGGGAGTTCATCCTTCTGAAAAGATTCAGTCTCAACCACTCGAGATGGCCCCACTCCGGACGCACGCGGCACTTCGATCGGCAGTATCTGCCCACCGAATCGATTCTCCTTCTGTGCATCGAGCGCCTTCCTGTGGCTCTCGTACGCGTACGCATCCTGGTCTTCGCGCGACACCTTCCACCGGCTGGCCACTCGTTCGGCAGTGAAGCCCATGCCGATGTACGACTCGGTAATGGACGGGTCCAGCCTCGTGTGATAGCCGGACATCGGCACCTGGCTCATCATCTCGATTCCGCCTGCCAGCACCACATCTGCCATCTCGGACATGATGGCCTGCGCACCCATCGCGATCGTCTGCAGCCCGGAGGAGCAGAACCTGTTCACCGTGGTGGCCGGGACCTCGACCGGGAATCCCGCCTTCAGCACTGCATTCCGCGCAACGTTGAGCCCCTGCGACCCCTCCGGCATCGCGCAGCCCCAGATCACGTCGTCAACGTCCGCCGGCTGCACGCCTGCACGCTGCACCGCCTCATTCATCAGCGCGGCGCTGAGCGAGACCGGATGCACTCCAGCCAGCCCTCCATCCTTTCTGCCGCGGCCCACCGCACTGCGAACCGCGCTGGCGATTACTACCTCTCGCATATGACTCTCCGATACAGCGCCTTACGACGCCAACAGTTGCAGCTCAATTTCGCAGTGGTTTTCCGGTTTCCAGCATGTGCCTGATGCGTTCCCGGGTTTCCCGCGTACCGAGCAGCCGCAGGAAGGCTTCGCGTTCCAGGTCCAGAATGTCCTGCTCGGTCACCTCGTGTGGCGGACCCTCGCCTCCCGCGAGTACGAGCGCAACTTCCTCGCCGATTCGCACGTCATGCTCGCTGGCCTGGCCGGCCTCACGGAATGACCACAGCGCATAACGAAGGTTGCCCAGTGCCTCATTGCCCAGCGCCGTTATTCGGGACGGAACTGGTGGCAGGTAGTCCGGCGCCAGGTTCACCACTCGCTGTCGCGCATCCTCCAGCAGCAGGTCGCGGTTCATGCTGATCCTGTCCGAATCGCGCAGAAGCCCCATTGCCCGCGCCTCGAGTGCGCTGCCGCTGGTCTTCGCCAGCGCTATGAGCTGGAAGGCACGCTTCACCGCTTCAAACGGGTCCGCCTCGGCGTAAGGCGCCAGCTCCCGGGTGAACCGGAAGAGCAGCTCCTTCGTTCCTCCGCCACCGGGTATCACCCCGACACCCACTTCCACCAGCCCCATGTACAGCTCGGCGTGCGCCTGAACCGCGTCGCAGTGCAGCGAGAATTCGCATCCGCCGCCTAACGTAAGACCGAACGGCGCCGCAACCACCGGGAACGGCGCACCACGCAGCCGCATGCTCGTATCCTGGAACGCCCGGATGTTCTCCTCCAGCACCTTCCACTCACCCGCTTCGGCTGCAACCGCCACGGCCTTCAGGTTTGCGCCGGCAGAGAACGTGCGCGCATCGTCATTCCCGATCACCAGGCCGGCATAGCCCTCCTCCTCGATGCGATCGAGCGCGCCATGGAGCGCATCTACTACTTCTGCTCCGAGCGTGTTCATCCGCGAGCGGGTCTCGAACAGCAGCACGCCCTCTCCCATATCGAGAAGAGCGGCGTGATCAGACTCGAAAACCACGGCGCCTGCTCGATGCAGGCTTGCCGCAGTAAGTCGCGGCGGGTGGCGATCCTGCACCGCCTCGGTTCCGCCATCCAGCGAGATCGTATGCACCTCGCCGTCTTTCACCCACCGGAATGCAGTCCCCGCCTGTTCCAGCAGTGCGGGCTCCTCCAGCCCCAGCGACTTCATCTGAACCCGAATCCTGTCCAGGCCGATCGCATCCATCTGCCTCACGGGTCCCAGCTCCCAGCCGTAGCCCCACTCCAGAGCCTGGTCCACGCTCTCCAGGTCGAACGCCAGTTCCGGTGCGCGCTCGAGTGCGTAGTGGTAGCTGTTGAGCAGGAGGTCTCTCAGGAAGTCGCCGTGCGTACCCGCAAGATCCAGCAGTCCACGCAGACGCTCTGCGAGCGGAAGGCCGGCAAGCGCAGAGATTCCATCCGGCAGCGCAACTTCGCGCACGGCATACTCGCCCGTTTTCCAGTCCAGCGTGCGGATTTCCCTGCCTGACTTCTGGTAGAAGCCGGCGCCGCTCTTTTCGCCCAGCCGGCCCTGCTCAACGAGTGCGTTCACCCACGCCGGCATTCCGAACTCCTCACCGGTACTCTCGGAGAGCCCGCGCGCAACGTGCTGCAGCACGTCGAGGCCGGTGATGTCCCCGGTGCGAAAGGTGGCCGACTTCGGACGACCGATCAGCTGACCCGTGAGTGCATCCACCTCGCCAATCGTGAGGTCATGCTTCTCCATGAGTCGCAGAGCCAGCATCAGGCCGTGCACACCCAGGCGATTCGCGATGAATCCCGGCACATCCTTCGCAACCACGATTCCCTTGCCAAGCAATCGTTCGGCAATCGTGCGCACCCGGCTCATGACGTCATCGTCCGTGTCCGCCCCGGGGATCACTTCCAGGAGATGCAGGTACCGCGGGGGATTGAAGAAGTGCATCCCGATGAAGCGACGCCTGAAGCCATCGCTGCGGTTCGAGGTGAGCAGGTGCAGCGGAATGCCTGACGTGTTGGTTGCGATGATCGTCTGCGGCCCCAGCACACTCTCCAGGCGCTCATACAACTCCATCTTGGGCTCGGGCTTCTCGACGATCGCCTCGATCACTAGGTCGCAGCCGGCCAGCAGCGGCAGGTCGCTCGCCAGGGAACCGGTTTGTATGAGCGATGCGCGGTCGGGGTGCATGAACGCCGCCGGACGTGCCTTGAGCGCGCGCTGCACCCCCGCACGCGCCGGAGCGTCGCTGCCGTCTTCTCCAGGTATGTCCAGGAGAACCACCGGAATGCCCGCCGAGGCGGCCAGGGCTGCTATGCCGCTTCCCATGGTACCTGCGCCTACAACTCCAAGAATCATGGCCGGCTCTCTTCAGTGCATCTGAGAATGATCTGCACACACGGCGGGCGATTCCGGCCGTGTTCGTCTGGTGCCGCCTGAACACCACCCGTAACAGCACAGCACCTGCGACCCGAACCAATTTCGGTCATCACGACAGAGTTGCAAGGTGCAACATGGGTTTGCGGTATTGGATTGCCGCAGATCAGAGCTTCGTTACGCCACCCGAAACGACGAATGCCATCACATCTGCACTGTCCATCGGGAGCGCCGTTACCCGGTCCGGCGGAACCACTATCAGGCTGCCCGCAAAGTTGTAGGACTGTGGGAGGTACACGGCTACGTGGTCCGAGAACCCGAGCGATTCGAGGGAGCCCTGGGTCATGAAGCCGATGGCCCGCAGGTCGCTCCCCGGCACCAGCGTTACCAGAACCGGCTTGTCGAACCTGCGCCGCTCTCCCACGAACGCATTCAGAAGGTCCTTGGTGGAGCTGTAAAGCAGTCGTACGAAGGGCAGGCGGGTGATCACCCGCTCAACTATGCTCAGCAGTCCCCGGGTGAGCAGGCCGGACGCTAGAGCCCCCACGAGGGTGATCAGGACGATGGTGACCCCGAATCCGACACCAGGAATGGGGAGGCCCAGAAGGTCGTCCACGAAGCGGAAAATCGCGACGCATACGTAGATGGTTACCGCCAGGGGCGCGATAACCACGAGGCCGCGAACGAAATAGTTGAAAAGTGTGCGCATCCGATTGCCCAGGTGTCGAGCCGATTGGGGCTCAGTGTGCGAAGCGTGGGCAATCTGGCCGCATCCGCCGCTCGGGACAACAAATATTCCTGCGGTCACGTACCTTTGTTGAGAACACAACCAGTTCTGCCTCGCGCGAGGCAGCATTTTCGGCCAACCAGCCTCCAAGACCATGATGAGAGCCGCAGGTGCATTCGCCCTCCTGGTGTGCATGGCCGCGCCCATCGGCGCGCAGACCCAGAAGAAGCCAATCACGCAGGACACCTACGACATCTGGCGCTCCGCCTCCGGAACCACGATTTCGGCGGATGGTCGCTGGGTGGCCTACACGAATACGCCGGTAGTCGGCGACGGCGAACTCATACTTCGCAGCACCCAGGGCAGCACGGAGTGGAAGGTGCCTCGCGGCTGGACAGGACGTCCGTCCACAACCGCATCTGCCGGGGGAAACTTCAGCCTTCCATCGCCATCCATTTCAAGCGATGGCAAGTGGGCTGCCGCGATCTCGTACGCGCCCAAGGCGGCCTTCGACTCCGCACGCGCGTCGCGCCGTCGAAACTCCGAACCGAAATCGTCACTCACGCTCGTTCGGCTGGACGACGGGCAGGTAACCACGATTCCGCGCGTGAAGAGCTTCTCGCTGCCTGACGAATCGCCGCGCTGGATCGTATACCACCTCGAAGCCCCGGACACCACCGCTGCACAGCCGGACTCCGCCACCTCACCGGGCGCCGCAGCCGCCGTACCAGGCGGCGTCGCTCGCCCCATTGCAGATTCCACCCGCAGGGCTCGGCCCCGGACCACGGGCACCCAGCTGGTTATCCGTGATCTGGCGCAGGGCGGGGAAGTGCGCGTTGCAGACGTGATGTCCTACCAGGTGGATGACGCCGGCCGCTGGCTCGTGTATGCAGTGGCATCCGCAGACAGCACGCGCGATGGCGCATACGCACGCGAGCTCGCGTCAGGCAGGGTGGTGGAACTCGCCACTGGTCCGGGCAACTACAAGCAGCTCTCGCTTGACGAAGAGGCACAGCAGATTGCTTTCGTAACCGATCGCGATGTGCGGGACACCACCTCGAAGCGACGCTACGCCGTGTATCACGCCCGCCTGGGCTCCAGTGAGGCATCACGCATAGTCGCCGCGGACGCGTTCGGTGAGGAAGAGCGCATTGCAGATGGCGCGAGGCTGGCATTCACCCGGAACGGCAGCGCGGTTCTGTTCGGAATTCAGCCGGTACCGCCGGATTCGATTCCTGCAGACTCGCTTGCGAGCATGGCGGTTTTCGACCTCTGGCACTGGAAAGACGACAGGCTGCAGCCGCAGCAGCGGGTTGAGGCCGGACGCGATCGCAACCGGAGCTACCAGGCAATCCACCACGTGAGGCAGCGTCGCACGGTTCGCCTGGCGAACGACTCGCTTCCGACCGTGATCCTTTCGGACGATGGTCGCCTGGCGCTTGCCCGGAGCAGCGTTCCCTACCAGATCGAGCGCATGTGGGGTGACGGAGCCGAGGACGTGTACCTGATAGATGCGATGAACGGGGAGGCCCGTCGAATTGCACAGGCACTGCCCTTCGGCGCATCGTTCTCCCCCGAAGCGAAGTACGTGATGTACTTCTCGGATGGCCGCTGGTTCGCGCATGACGTGGCCTCCGGTCGTGACGTAGACCTTACCGGCGGCCTGGAGGGAGTTCGCTTCGATCGCGAAACATGGGATTCGCCGAGTACCCCGCCGGCGTGGGGAGTTGCCGGGTGGACGCGGGATGATCGTCGCGTGCTCGTGTACGATCGCTTCGACATCTGGGAGGTGGACCCCACTGGTCGTCAGGCGCCGCGTTCGGTGACCGATTCCGCAGGGCGCAGGAGCCAGATGTCGTTTCGCCTGGTGAACCTGGATCGCGACGAGCGCGCACTCGATCCGTCGAAGCCGCTGCTGCTCCGCGCACTGGATGATCGCACCAAGGCCAGCGGCTTCTGGACCGATCGTATTGGCGGATCATCGGAGCCGGTTCGCATCGTGATGGATGACGTTGCCTTCGGCTCCCCGCAGAAGGCTGACAACGCCGACATGTTCGTGGTGACGAAGCAGACGCTGCAGGATTCGCCCGACCTGTGGGTGGGCAGTTCGCTCGACCGCCTCACGCGGGTGAGCACCCTCAACCCGCAACAGTCCGAATACCCGTGGCCCACGGTGGAACTCGTGTCGTGGATGAGCGGTGACGGTGTGCCGTTGCAGGGTCTGCTGTTCAAGCCCGAAGGGTTCGACGAGTCGAAGCAGTACCCGATGCTCGTGTACTTCTACGAGAGGTTGAGCGACAACCTGCACAGTTATGTTGCACCGGCGGGCCGTAACCTTATCAACCCCACGGTTTACACGTCGCGCGGGTACCTGGTGTTCTTCCCGGATATTGCCTATCAGGACGGCTATCCAGGCATGAGCGCGTTCCACAGCATCGTGCCTGGGGTGCACTCGATCGTGGCGCGCGGGTTCGTGAACCCGGAAGCGATCGGGCTTGGCGGCCAGTCGTGGGGCGGGTACCAGACTGCCTACCTGATCACGCGTACCAACCTGTTCAACGCGGCTTTCGCGGGTGCGCCGGTTGCGAACATGACGAGTGCGTACGGTGGTATTCGCTGGGATTCGGGACTTGCGCGCGCGTTCCAGTACGAGAAGACGCAGAGTCGTATTGGAGGTTCACTGTGGGAATACCCGTGGCGGTACATCGAGAACTCGCCGCTCTTCCATGCGGACAGGATAGAGACTCCGCTGCTGATGATGCATAACGATGCCGACGGTGCCGTTCCGTGGTACCAGGGGATCGAGATGTTCGTGGCAATGCGCCGGCTGGGGAAGGAGGTGTACATGGTCAACTACAATGGCGATGGTCACAATCCCAGGAAGCGAGCCAACCAGAAGGACATCGACATGCGGATGCAGCAGTTCTTCGATCATCACCTGAAGGGTGCGCCGGCTCCCGAGTGGATGATTGATGGGATTCCGTTCCTCCGGAAGGGTCGGCAGCCTGTGAGCGTGCAGGTGCAGGCTACGGAGAACGGGCCGGCGGGAGGCTCACAGCCTCAGCCGCAGCCTCGACCGCAGGGAACGCCTCCGTCGGGGAGGTAGAGAAGTCGGCGTCCGGGAGCTGGCCCCCTTTCTGTCCGGGATTTTCCGGTTCGGGGGCCAAGCCTCCCGGGCGGCAGGCTTCTTGACACTTGTAGTGTGAAGGGCTAGGCTCCTTGCAGGGGAGTCGCGTTCCGATTGCGCCGAATGCCCGTCCAGCCGATGCCCTGTCGGTGGCGGGTTAGCGAGCAGTGTCTCGCGTTTCGTACGTAGCGGTAGCGCGGCCCTTGTGCTATCCGGTATCCGCGTGAGCGGAAAGTAGAGCCGGGGCCCCGCACCAGTCCATGCAACTGTTCCTGGCGGAACAGGAGTCCTGAATGTCCACAGCAGTCGTGAATACAAGCGCCTCGATCGGATGCGGAGCATTCCGCCCGAGGGTTTCGGGTTCGCGACTCGTTAGGGTCGTCCCAGCCCGGCACTCCGGCCACATCGTGGCCGCACGCCAGAACAGGGTCTCACCCACGTGGACTTCGCAGGAGGGCATGGTGCCTCACGGAATGGGCTAGCAGCACACACAGCCGAACCGCACGCACCAATTCAGCGCCCCCCTGCGACCTGCCGCAGGGGGGCGCTTCGCATTCCGCAGCGTTCGGCAACACACGCAGCAATGGCACTCGGCACAACGCCGTGTGCGCAACCGATGGAGGATCTCATGCTGAACGTATTCGAGACTGGTGAAGAAACCTTTCGTCTCTCCAATTCACGCGATGAAGAGATTGGATGGGTCAAGGGTGGTGCGCTCGGCCTCAGTGGCTTCAGCACCGAGGAAGTCGCAATCGAGTCAGCCGTTCGCGGAAGCGATGCGCTGCTCGCGTATCTGGACCGGGTTTCCGGATCCAGCCAGGTGGCTGACGCAGCAAAGGGTAGTGTGAAGCTCGTGAACGATGGTGCATACGAGTGGGTCACTCGTGGCAAGACGCTGCTCGCACGCCTGTACCGGCCGAACGAAGCTGCACGAAACCGCCAGTTCAGCGGCTATGCCGTGGAGTTCGTGCTGCCCTCGTACGTGCGCTCCGGAACCGTGATCAGCGCCGCGCAGGTGGTGTATCACGCCGTGTTCGGGTCCAGTAACAGCCGGAAGTCCGCTTCTGCGCCGCAACCTGTTGCCGCCGGCTGAGCTGTAGAGTCGCAAGGCGTATGACTGCTGTACCAGCCGCTGCCGGCTAAGGCAGGCCAGGCAGCTCAGAGGCGGTAAGGCACAGGGAGTCGAGATTGCTGGTGCAGCAACGTTTCCAACGTCGCTGCCTCTGCGTCTTCGGTGTGAAAGCTCTAACGCGGTCGGGCTTCGGTTTGTCGGGTGACATGGCTCACCGCCAGCCGAAGCCGATTTGCGACTGGGCACACGAACTTTGCCCGTTCCGAGTTACATCGCGTAAGTTCAATGTGATCAACTTCGGAAACGAAACCGCAGCTGCATTTCCACCGGCAGGACCCAGGTGGAGAGGCAGTTGGTTTCTGTTTTCGGAGCTCTCTCAGGCGCTTTCGCCGCGTGAGCGCCTGGTAACCATTGCGGCACCGTCGGTACTTTTCCGGCGAACACTTCTCTTCATATAAAGAGCAACTGGCATGAGTGCCCCCGCGTCGCTGCTTTCCGCCCAATCAGAAATTCCGGCTGCAAAGCAGTCGTCTGAAAATGACCCGTTCGAGGCGATGGCTAACCGCTTCGATCGAGCTGCCGCTCTTCTCGATATCGAGCCCGGAATCGCCCGAATGCTTCGGGCACCGGAGAAGCAGATCACCGTTTCCATTCCGGTTCAGATGGATAACGGAGAGGTAGAGGTATTTACCGGCCACCGCGTAATTCACAACACTGCGCGAGGTCCGGGAAAGGGTGGAATAAGGTTCGACATGCATGTGGACATAACTGAAGTAACGGCGCTCGCGGCATGGATGACATGGAAGTGCGCGGTGGTGAACGTGCCGTTTGGTGGAGCGAAGGGCGGAGTGGTTTGCGACCCGCTCACCATGAGCCCGAACGAGCTGGAGCGCCTTACGCGACGCTATACCGCCAGCCTCATTCAGGTGTTCGGCCCCAACTCCGACGTTCCTGCGCCTGACGTGAACACGGGCGAGAAGGTGATGGCGTGGGTGATGGACACTTATTCCATGCATGTCGGCTACACCGAACCGGCCGTGGTCACCGGCAAGCCCATCGTGCTCGGCGGATCCTACGGCCGTCGTGAGGCTACGGGCCGTGGTGTCATGATCGCGACACGTGAGGCTGTCGCTTCGCAGGGCAAGTCACTCAAGGGTTCCACCGCAGCCGTGCAGGGCTTCGGCAACGTGGGTTCCGTTGCTGCCACATTGCTCGCGCACGAAGGCTGCCGGGTGGTGGCGATCGGTGATCGCACCGGCGCGCTCTATAACAAGGCCGGCATTGACGTTGACGCCGCTGCTGCGTGGGTTGCCAGGCATGGCACGATCGAGAAGTTCGATGGCGGCGACCGCATTACGAATGGAGAACTGCTGGAGCTGGAAGTTGACGTGCTGATCCCGGCGGCGCTCGAGAACGTGATCACCACGAAGAACGCGCACGCGATCAAGGCGAAGATCATCGTGGAAGCCGCCAACGGCCCCACTACTGCAGCTGCGGATCCCATTCTCAACGACAAGGGCATTCTCGTTGTCCCGGACATCCTCGCAAATGCGGGCGGAGTAACCGTTTCGTACTTCGAGTGGGTGCAGAACCGCGGCGGTTACTTCTGGCCTGAAGACGTGGTGAACGATCGCCTGCGCGAGAGCATGACGAAGGGGTTCGCCGAGGTGAAAGAGCTGTCGGAGAGGCATGCAGTGGATCTTCGCACTGCCGCGTACATGCTCGCGATAGGCCGGGTGGCAACGGTGCAGAGGCTTCGCGGCGTGTATGCCTGAACGGCAGGTTACAGTAGACGGTAGACAGTAGAAAGAGTTCACCGTGACGGAGTTGTCAGAGCCTCGACCCTTCGAGGAGCCGTTCGCTCGCTTCGCTTCGCTTCTTTCCGAAGCCGAAGCGCTGGATCGCGATCTGCTTCCGGAACCTTTCGCCTTTGCCCTGGCTACCCTGGGCGAAGGCGGGAGGCCTGCTGTGCGCATGCTCCTCATCAAACGCGTTGATCAGCAGGGCTTTCGCTTCTTCACCAACTACGAAGGACGAAAGGGGCAGGAACTCTCCAGTCACCCGATGGCTGCCATGTGCTTTCACTGGCAGCCACTCGAGAGGCAGGTTCGTGTTGAAGGCGTCGTTTCCAGGCTCGGTGCGGCTGAGTCCGATGCCTACTTCGCCACCAGACCGCGCGGCAGTCAACTCGGCGCCTGGGCTTCCATGCAGAGCCGTGAACTTCACGATGAGGGAGCTTTCGAGCGTAGGCTTGCCGAGTTCGAAGCCCGTTTCCAGGGTGGCGACGTGCCGCGTCCACCACACTGGGGAGGCTTCATCCTCGTTCCAGACCGAATTGAGTTCTGGCACAACCGACCCAATCGGTGGCATGAACGGGAGCTTTACCAGCGTGATGCAGACGGCTGGCGTGTTTCCCGCCTTTATCCCTGAGAATTACACCTGCAGCCAGCGCTGGTTGTTACGCGGGAACTGGCTGCGCAGCGAGCTGCACCCCCTATTTTCCTGCAATGGCATCCACCAGCATTCCCTCCACGCAAGCCGAAGCTCCTCCGGAATGGTCTCTGGAATCAGCTCGCGAGCTTTATAACATCGATGGCTGGGGCGCCGGCTATTTCGACATCAACAGTGCGGGCCACGTAATCGTTCGGCCGGACCGCGAGCGCCCCGAGTGCGAACTCGATCTCTTTGAGCTCGCGACAGACCTCGAGGAGCAGGGCGTCGCACTACCCGTGCTGCTGCGCTTTTCCGACATCCTGCGCTCTCGCGTGAGGCAGCTGAATGAGCGGTTCGTGGCTGCGCGTGAGGAGTATGGGTATACCGGCGGCTACACCAGCGTGTACCCGATCAAGGTGAACCAGCAGCGCCACGTGATCGAGGAGATTGCCAACTCCGGACGCGAGTACGGTGTTGGCCTCGAATGCGGCTCCAAGCCGGAGCTTCAGGCTGTGCTCGCTCTGGATGCAAACACCGACAACCTGATCATCTGCAACGGCTACAAGGACCATGAGTTCATTCGACTGGCACTCATGGGACAGAAGCTCGGGCATCGGGTGTTCATCGTCCTCGAGCAGTTGAGCGAGCTGGACGTATTGCTGGAGGTCGCGGATGAAATGGGCGTAACGCCCACCGCGGGTGTCCGAATCAAGCTCGCATCTGCCGGCTTCGGACGCTGGGCCCAGTCTGGTGGTGAGCGCTCCAAGTTCGGCCTGAGCACGTCCCAGCTGATGGTGCTCGTGGATCGCCTGCGCGATCTCGGAAGGCTGGACATCCTGAAGCTCATCCACTTCCACCTTGGCAGCCAGATCACTGACATCCGCTACATCAAGAGCGGACTTCAGGAAATCACGCGGTTCTACGCAGAGCTTCGTGCACTGGGTGTTGACGTTACCCACGTTGATGTTGGCGGCGGCCTGGGCGTGGATTACGACGGTACGAACTCCACGTCGGTGGCAAGCGTGAACTACTCGCTGCAGGAGTACGCAAACGACGTGATCTATACGATTGCGGAGGCCTGCAGGGAGCACGAGCTGCCCATGCCTCACGTGATCAGCGAGTCCGGCCGTGCACTCACCGCACACCACGCGCTGCTGCTGCTCAAGGTCATTGACGTGGAATCGCAGGCCGAGTCGCACCTCCCGGTGCTGGATGACGACGATCCATCCGTGCTGCACGAGATGCTCGAGGACTACCACATTGCCGGAACGCCGGATTTGCCGCCGCGCAAGGTACTGGAGGTGTTCCACGACGCAACGTTCGAAAAGGAGCGCGCGCGTCAGTACTTCCAGAGTGGTGTGATATCGCTGCGAGACCTCGCACATGCAGAGAGCATTCACTTCGCAACGATCAACCGGATTGCCGGTGTGGCGGAGCGTTATCCCGACGACTTCGAGGAAGTGATTGACGACATCCGGCTACTGCTCACGGATCGATACTTCTGCAACTTCTCTCTGTTCCAGTCACTTCCCGATTCCTGGGCGATAGACCAGCTGTTCCCGATTATGCCGGTGCATCGGCTGGATGAGGCACCCGTCAGGCGCGGAACGCTGCAGGACATAACGTGCGATTCCGACGGCAAGATCGACCGCTTCGTTGGAGAGCGGGACGGTGCGCCGAGCCTGGAACTGCACGAGATGAAGGACGGTGAGGACTACGTATTGGGCATCTTCCTCGCCGGCGCATACCAGGAAATACTGGGCGACCTGCACAACCTGTTCGGTGATACGAACGCCGTTCACCTGCGTATGCGCGATGACGGATCCTACGAAATCCAGGATCTCGTGCACGGCGACACGGTAACCGAGGTGCTGAACTACGTGCAGTTCAATGCGGCAACGCTGCTGGCAACCTTCCGGCGCAAGGTGACATCTGCGCGCGGGATATCCCGTCAGGAGGCGAATACGTTCATCGCCGACTACGTGGCGGCGCTGGAGGGTTATACATACCTGGAGGGTGAAGCGGCCCGGTAGGGCAGGGTGAAGCCTGCAATCCGGAAGCGCCGCATGACGAGGGGCCTGGATCCCAAGGGATTCCAGGCCCCTTCCCACTGCTCACAGGCGGCTGCAGCCTGCCGTCATGCCCCGAATCGCCGACCCACCTCACCCCAGTTCACCACGTTCCACCATCCCTTCACATAGTCCGGACGGCGATTCTGGTAGTTGAGGTAGTACGCATGCTCCCACACGTCCAGGCCGAGCAATACGTCAGAGGCCTTGGAGCCCTCCATCAGCGGGTTGTCCTGGTTAGGCGTGGAGGTGACTGCGAGCTTTCCGTTCTTGCGGATAAGCCACGCCCAGCCCGAGCCGAAACGGCCGCCTGCGGCCTTCGCAAACTCATCCTGGAACGCTGCGAAGCCGCCAAAGCTCTCGGCGATCGCGCTGGCAAGCGCACCAACCGGCTCGCCACCTGAAGAAGGTGCCATCACCTTCCAGAACAACGAGTGATTCCAGTGTCCGCCGCCGTTGTTGCGCACTGCGGTGCGAACCGACTCCGGTACGGAGTTCAGGTCGGCAAGCAGCTCGTCGAGCGGACGGTCCTGCAGGTCGGCTGCCTTTTCTAGCGCCGCGTTGAGGTTGTTGACATAGGCCTGATGATGCTTGCCGTGGTGAATCTCCATGGTCCGAGCGTCAATGTGTGGCTCGAGCGCGTCGAACGCGTACGGGAGCGACGGCAGCGTGTGCGCCATTCTCAATCTCCGTTCTTGTGGTTGATGTGGTCCTGCCGGGCAAGCACCCCAGCACGTCGGGGTGCGAGCGGGAGACACCCTGAGCACTCCGGGGTGTCGGTAGATGCGCTACAGTCGTCAATATCGCCGAAGCCGCCGCGCAGGCGAGCGGCGTACGGCTATATTGCCGCGACCGTGACGCCTCAACATCCATGCCTGCTACTCAAGATACTGCCGTAGCCACCGACGCTGCCGCTTCCGCGCGTCCGGGGCCTATCCGCCGACTGTACGACTGGACACTTTCGTGGGCCGACCGCCCGGGCGGAACGTGGGCTCTTTTCACGCTCGCGGTTGCGGAGTCATCCTTTTTTCCGATCCCGCCCGACGTGCTGCTCATGGCACTGTCGCTCGGCAGGCCGAAGCGCGCTCTCTGGTTTGCAACGGTCACGATGCTCGGCTCGGTAATTGGCGGCATTCTCGGCTATTACATAGGGCTCGGACTGTTCGAGCAGGTTGGGCGTCCAGTGCTCGAATGGTACGGTGTGATGGACAAGTTCGAACATGTGGGACAGCTCTACCGGGAGAACCTCGTGTTGGCGCTCGGTACTGCCGGATTCACCCCGGTGCCGTACAAGGTGTTTACGATAGCCGGCGGGGCGTTCCAGGTTCCACTGTTGCAGTTCGTCCTGATTTCTCTCGTGAGCCGCGGCGCGCGATTCTTCCTGGTGGCCGGGCTCATCAGGATGTTCGGTCCGCCGATCAAGCGGTTCATTGACCGCTACTTCAACCTGCTCACGATAGTATTCGTGGTGCTGCTCGTGACCGGCTTCGCCGTGATCCGGCTCGTGACACACTGACGTAACTGCACTGAACACGGAGAGGGCGTTGCCGGAAACGTTGCCAGGTGGAGCAGGGCGGGCAGATGACCAGCGGGAAGTCGATGGTTCTGCACGCGTTGATGACCCCCGCTCGATAGCTCGCATCCGCGACAGCGACATGCAGCCGTATGTAGGCCTTCGATACCTGTCCCGGTTGTTCAAGCTGATGGCCCTGGTTCTCGTGCTCATGCTTTTCGCGGAGATCGTAACGGGGCTTTCCGCGGAAGGCGGGATGCCGGTGCCAACGCTGATCGTCGAGATAAGCAGGTGGATTGTGCTTGCCGGGTTGCTGTGGGGAGCAGGCGACCTGGCTACGCTCATGATAGACGTGGGGCACGACGTCCGGGCCACCCGGATTCTCCTCGGGCGCCAGGCAGTGCACCACATGATGGAGCATCACCCTGAACCGCTACCGCCGCGCTCGCCTCGAGTGCCCGTGGCGGACGCTCGAAGTGGGGGTGGCGAGGACGAATCGCAGCCTACGGTATGATGGTTGCCTTCTCAGCATGAAACTCCAACCTGTGAGGGCTCATGCTCTGGACAATTTTGCTGGTTCTCGTAGTACTCTGGGCGCTCGGTGCCTTTGTGTTTCCGGTGGCAGGCGGCCTGATTCATCTGCTGCTCGTGATTGCACTGGTAGTACTGGTGGTGCAACTCTTTACCGGTCGCAAGGTGGTCTGACCCGAGTCTGCCTGAGCGCCTGAATAGCACTTGCATGGAGGCGGGGTGGAGCTACTCGTTGTCTCACACACACATTGGGACAGGGAGTGGTACCACCCGCCAGGCCGATTCCGTCAGCGGCTCGTTCTCGTAGTCGACGAGCTGCTCGACAGGCTGGCGAGTGATCCCCATTCACCGCCATTTCTTCTCGACGGGCAGGCAATCGTTCTCGAGGATTATCTCGAGGTCCGCCCCGACCGTGCAACCGAAGTTCGGGCCGCACTCCAGGCTGGCCGGCTCGAAGCCGGCCCCTGGTATGTTCTCGCTGACGGGCTGCTACCATCCGGCGAGGCGCTCATCCGAAATCTCACCGAGGGACGTGAGGCGCTCCGCGCGCTGCTCGGGAGCAACAGGCAGGTAGCTCCGCCGGTTCTGTACTGTCCGGACGCATTCGGTCATCCTGCAGCGCTGCCGACCATTGCGCGCGGCTTCGGCCTGAATACCGTGATAATCTGGCGCGGGCACGGCGGCAGCTCGGACCCTCGGCAGGACGTGGTTCGATGGAGCGAGCGTAATTGTGAGGTGGACGACTACAGTGCAGGTCGCGATGCTGCCGCCGCGGCCAACGCCGATGTCGAGGCCCCTTCGCGCTCCGTAGCTGACGTCAGGCAGCGCCCGACCGACGACGTACTCCTCTATCACCTGCCGCCGTCCGGCTACGAGTTCGGCTCCAACCTGCCGCTCTCTCCACAAGCTGCACGTGATCGCTGGCTGGAACTTCGAAGCGTGCTGGAGCCGCGCGCCACTCTCAACACCGTTCTGCTCCTCAACGGCGCCGACCACCACGCCTTGCAACGCGGCAGCCGTGAGGCCATCCGGCTACTCGCGGAAGCAGCGTGTCCTGACATTGTACGCAATGTCGGATTAACTGAGTTCGCGGCAGAACTCGAACGTGCCGCAAACGGGCGCGAGCTGCCAGTCGTGCATGGGGAGCGTCGAGACAGCTACGGCTACACGTGGACTCTCCAGGGTACCTTCGCCGCTCGCGCAACACAGAAGCGCATGAATGCCATCGCGGAACGCCTCCTCGTCAGTGAGGCAGAGCCGTGGGCAGCACTGGCAATCGCGAAAGGATCGTATGCGAACGTTTCCGCTCTTCGCGCCATGCTGCGCTCGGCGTGGCGTACCCTGTTGCAGTGCCATCCGCATGACACACTATGTGGCTGTTCAACAGACGCCGTTGCTGCCGCCATGGACGAGAGACTCGCGAGTGCAACTGTACAGGCAGAGGGCGTCAGGCATGAGTCACTGGCCGCCCTGCTGGGGGCCGATGCGGAGAGCGCTCGCGGAGCCCGCCACGGATGGGTAAGTACGCTCTCCATCCGAAACCCGGTAGCGCGCCCAAGGAGCGGTGTGGCCGAGGTCGAGATTCTCGAGACCATTGCAGACGAACCCGTTGGACCAGGTTCCGCGGCTGGAGTGAGACGTGCTCAACGCGCAGCGCGGGCTTCCGTCAATCAGGATGCCCCGGAACCTCGCGGAATGTTCGTGGATTTCCTCGGGAATCGCCGGGGTCGCGTGAGGCGCGAGCGAATCGAGTCACTGCGTCACTATCCGGACAACGATCTCGTGCGCGCCCGGCGCGCAGTGGTATGGGTGGAAGATCCCGTACCGGGCTGCGGTATCGTGTCGGTTCGCCTCGATTCCACCGCGCAGGAAAAGGGAGGGTTTCCGGAGCATGTGGAGATGGCAACGGCCTCGATTGACGCATCCGGCCGCGTGCGCATCGGTAACGGTCTCGTGCGAATCACGGTGCGGGAAGACGGACGCGTTCACATGCATGCGGATAACAGGATAGTCAGCGACCTGCTCGGTATCGAATGGGTCAGGGACGTCGGGGACCTGTACACGCACCAGCCTGAGGGCAGCACGGATAGCGGCTGGAGCTATCACGGGGCCACGGTGCTGCGTGGAGGAGCACTGGTTTCAGAAGTACGTCTCGAGTATCGGATGAGCGTTCCGTGCAGCAGACGCAGCAAGCAGACCGTGACGCAGAGACTGCATGTTCATCTCAAGCTCCACGCTGCCTCACCGCTGGTTCACGTGCGTGTGCGTGGTGTGAACCGGGCCAGGGATCATCGTACCCGACTGCGGATATCCCTGGAGGCTGAGGGAACGGAAGTCCTCGCAGACGCCGCCCTGGGGCCTGTATTGCGATCGCGAGAGGCGCCGCACGATGCGGGACGTGATCCCGGACCGGCCAGGCGACCTGGCAACCCGCCGCATGAGGCAGGCGTTGCGTCGAAGGTGAACTCCTCCTCGATGGAAGGGGTCGAAGACATGGACGCTGGCCCGTCCAGTTCTCACCTATACGAGTTCGCTCCCGCCACCGCTCCGCTGCATCGCTACGTCACGCTGCTGGGGGCGAACCCTGCTTCGCTCATCTCGGACGGGCTCGCCGAGTATGAGGCGACAGTCGAGGGGGATGTTTTCGTGACGCTCGTGAGGGCTGTCGGCCAACTGTCACGCGGCAACCTGCCGAACCGCCCGGGCCATGCGGGCTGGCCGGCCGCTACGCCAAATGCACAGTGCCTCGGTTCCTTCGAGACTAACCTGGCCTTGCTTCTGCATGCCGCCGGCACTGACCGCAACGAGCTGGCTATCGAAGCCGAACGCGCCGCGGAGGACGTTCTGGTTCCGCTAACCGGAACCACCTGGCGCTGGCTCGCGAGCACTCCACCAGCAGTAACTGGTTTCGAGCTGGAAGGAAAAGGGCTGGCACCACGTGCCCTGATGCCACACGCTAACGGGGTAATCCTGCGCTGCGTGAACCTCACGACCGATCATGCCACGGGCGCATGGGTACTGCCGCGCGACTGCGCATTTACTGGAGCACATCTTTCACGACTGGACGGCACGCCGCTGGCAGCGCTCGCGATCGAGTCGGGACGCGTTCGCTTCGATGCACCACCTCATGCCACGGTCACGGTTCTGCTGTCGCTCGATCGCCCGCCAGCCAGTCACGCACCGCGTCACCCAGCAGAGTTGCGGCCAGTACCGTGAGCACCAGCAGCACACCGGGCATTATCGCCACCCAGGGTGCCGTGACGATGAGGTCTCGTCCGCCGGCAATCATGTTGCCCCAGCTTGGAGTTGGAGGCTGAACACCGAGGCCCAGAAAGGACAGGCCGGATTCCAGCAGGATTGCGTTGCCAACGCCCAGCGTGGCGGCGACTATCGCGGGGCCGATCGCGTTTGGCAGTACGTGCCTGAACAACAGGCGACGCTCGCCTGTCCCCAGGGCACGAGCTCCCTCCACGAAGGGCTGGCTTCGCATTGCCTGCACCTCGGCCCTAACGAGGCGCATGGTTCCCATCCACCCGGTTGCAACTAGAATCGCAACTACCATCGTCAGCCCAGGGGTCCATAGCGTCGAAAACACCAGCAGCAGAACCAGGCGCGGAATGGATAGAAGCGTATCGGCCAGTGCCACTGTAGCTCGGTCCGCCAGCCCGCCAATCCAGCCGGCAGTAGCTCCAAGCAACACTCCGGCGCCAGCGGACAGCAACGATCCGGCAATCCCTACCGACAACGAAATTCTCCCTGCAAGCAGCATCCTGTTGAGGAGGTCCCGGCCGAATCGGTCGGTACCAAGCAGGTGAAGATGACCGTCAGTTCCGCGCGAGAGCGGAGGGAGCAGGCGCGTGTCCAGCATGTCGCCAATGGCAATGGGATCGCCAGGCAGCAGCCACGGCCCCACGATCACTGCTATCGCGAGGAGAAGCAGCACCAATACCGGCACGCGAATGCCGGGCATAAACGCAACAACTTTCACGCGTGAGGCAGGCAGGCTTGCTCCCATCAGCTGCGCCTCCGCGGGTCCAGCAGTGCAAGCGCTATGTCTGCCGCAAGATTGGCCGCTATCACCAGGGCGGCATACACGATCGTGGCGCCGAGTACCACGGGGTAGTCACGTTGCGAAATGGCGTTGAGCATGGTGCGTCCCATTCCGGGCCATGCGAACACACTCTCCACGAAAACGCTGCCTGCGAGCACGCCCGGGAGCGCAAGCGCGAACAGCACCAGCAGTGGCGGCAGTGCATTACGGAGAACGTGCCGTCCGTGCACTCGTATCGAGCCAGCCCCCTTTGCGCGTGCGGTGCGAACGAAGTCGGACGCCAGCACGTCCGCGGCAGCGGTGCGTGCGTAACGCGCAATTCCGGCGGCGCCTACAAGCGTGAGAACGAGAACAGGAAGTATCGAGTGCCTCACCAGGTCTGCGAAGGCTGGCCACCCCTGGAGCATGCCGGCGGGGTCTCGCATTCCGAAGGCGGGAAGCCGCAGGAACCCGGGAAACCCCCATGTGGATGCGCCGTAGGTAAAGATCGCAACCAGTGAGAGTGCTACCCAGAAGGCCGGTGCTGCATACGCCGCAGTGGTGAGTACGGTTAGAATGCGATCAGTCGCGCGCTGGCGGTGGGCAGCCTGCGTTAGCCCCAGCACCGAGCCAATGAGAAAGCTCAGGCACAGTGACACCCCTCCGAGAACGATGGAAACCGGAAGCGCGTCTGCCAGCACCGAGGTTACGGGTCTGCTCTGTGCCAGGCTCGTTCCCAGGTCACCGCGCAGAACACCGCCCATCCATCTGGCGTACTGCACAGGAACTGGCTCACTCAGCCCGAACTTCTCGCGCAGCCTCTCCAGTTCGGCGGGGGGTGCGTCTGGCGGAAGCAGGAGCTGTGCGGGATCACCGGGCGCGATGCGAACGAGCGCGAAGGTGAGAGTAGCTACCAGCCACAGCAGGAGCGCCGCGGTGCCGATTCGGGAGAGTAGGTGTTGCACGAACGTATGATGCGCGCTGTTCGGCCGGCGTCAACGTGGTTGAGCAGCCTGGGTGTGATTGCACTGCTGGCGCTGCCGGGCTGCGAGCCGGCGGAGCGGGGCGATACGGTGGTGTATGCATCGGGAGCGGACCTGGAGTCTGCAGATCCCGTGGTGACCGTGCATCCGATGGCTCGGCAGGTACAGCGGCACGCACTGCTGGTCACATTGCTGAAGCTGGACTCCGCGCTGAATGTGCAGCCGTACTACGCGCGAGAGTGGAACTGGTCTGCAGACCGCACCCAGCTTCGTCTGCGGCTGGAGCCAACGCTCGAGTGGCATGATGGAGTGCCTACAACGAGTGAAGACGTTGTATTCACGCTTGATCGAGTTGCAGACGCTGCAACGGGATCGCCGAGGCAGGCGGAACTTTCGCAGCTGAAGGGATGGGAGGCCGGCGGCCCTAACGAGCTGGCATTGACCTTCGCGGCGCCGCAGCCTTCCATGCCGGCCTGGCTTTCGGAGCTGCCAATCGTGCCTGCGCATCTGCTTCGTGGCGTGGCGCCCGGTGAACAGCGCGGTTCGCGCTTCGGGAGCCATCCGGTTGGAAACGGTCCTTACCGGTTCGTGCACCGTGATCGTGGTGCGCGCTGGGTTTTCGAGGCGAATGCCGATTTTCCCATGTCAATGGGAGGGCCTCCGCTAGTTCAGCGTTTCGTGGTGGCCGTGGTGGACGAGGCAACCACGAAATTTGCCGGACTCGTGAGTGGAGACCTGCACGTGGCGGGAATCTCGCCGGGAATGGCGGAGCTCGTAAGGCGGGACTCGCGACTCGAGCTCGTAACGTACCCTGTGCTGTTCACTACCGCCTTGATATTCAACTCCGCCAGGGAACCGTTCAATGACCTGCGCGTGCGACAGGCATTCAACGTTGCAGTAAACCGTGACCGAATCGTGCGCGCCGCATACGCGGGGCTTGCGTACGCCGCGGGAGGTGCTGTACCGCCGGACAACCCGCTTGCTGCCCACGACCAGCCCGTGTACGATCCGGCGCTGGCAGCATCGCTTCTGAGCGATGCCGGGTGGACTCTCTCGCGCGGCGAGCGATGGCGCACCCGGAGCGGCAGCCCGCTTACCGTTCATCTCCTGACCGTTGGCAGTGCCGACAA
>DATGOL010000161.1:0-7189 GCA_035306065.1 Gemmatimonadales bacterium
GCCTTCGGCGAAACATCCCGAGAGGCATCCGGTTGTGCACTCTGCGAAGATTTCGCGGCCGCATCCCGAGTTGCAGCCGGGGGCATTGGTACCCGCGTTGCGTCTGCGGGCGCGGGTGAGCGTTCGGACATCGCTCGTAACCGCTCTGCCAGGGCTTCACCGCGCCTGTCGCTGGCCGCAAGGCAGTCGGCAATGCGTTCGCGCACTGCGGCCAGGTCTGCGGCCGAGGCACCGGTGGCCTCACGAGCTGCAAGGAGGCGGCGCCACGCACGCTCGGCGCGTTGCGGATGTTCGCCGGACTGCCAGGAGTTGGCGAGCTGAGCGAGCGCGTTCAGGGTATCCGGGTGATGGGCGCCGAGCGTTGCACGGCGTTCGCGAAGAACCACCAGCCAGAGCCTGGCGGCGTCGTTCCATTCGCGCTGTCGTGCGCGCAGCCTGGCAAGTGCGGCGGCGTCGTCTGCGAGTCGGGATCGGGACCTGGATGCAGACTCGACAGACCCCTCCAGCGCGCGGAACTGCAGGTCTGCAGCGGACTCCAGCTGGCCTAGTGCCGCGAGTGCGGCCGCTTCATGACGTACGGCCTCCAGCGTTCTGGCGTCTGCCGCGCCGAAAACGGATTCGCGAAGGGTGGATGCCTCACGAAAGTACGCGGCTGCCTCGGAGAACGCACCAGCAACGTGCCTCTCCCGTCCACGCTTGAGGGCGGCAGCGGCACGAGCCACGACATCGGTGACAGACTGCTTGGTGGGAGGTTGCGTCATCGTGAGGCAGGTGCTCGCTCGAAGTTGAGGTTCAGGGGGAACCCCGGGCTCGCTGACCTGGGCTTGCTCTTGCACTCGATGCTCATGATGCACCCGCCGCGCCGTCCACCGGGCCATATGAAGCACATACCCGAAAGATAGTCAGTCACCCCTTAATGCTGCCATTGGGGTCTCGCGGAACACATCTCTGGCTCCGAGAAGGCCGATCACCACCGTTACAAGCACCATCGTGCCCGCAATGGCCAGCGCGGGACCGATGGCGGCCTTGAAGGACTGGTTGAACACGAAGGTCAGCAACGCCCAGGCGCCGCCGAACGAGAGCACCATTCCGGCCAGCGCCGCAAGCAGTCCGAGCAGCACGTACTCAGCCAGGAGTATCGAGCGAATCTGCCTTCTGGTGGCCCCGAGCGTCTTGAGGAGCACGCCCTCGCGAACACGTGCGCGTCGTGATGCAGCCACCGCGCTGAACAGCACGGGGATTCCCATCGCAAGGCTGAACAGTGCGAGGAAGCGCACGGCCATGGTCACCTTGTTGACGATGGTGGCAATGGTCCTGCGAATGAGCGAAAGGTCAATGCTCGAAACGTTAGGGAATCGATCTACGGCATCCCGCTGCAGCAGCGCAAGACGATCGTCGCTGCTCACGGCAGCCAGGATCACCCATTGCTTTGGCGCGTCCGATATCGCGTGCGGTTCGAACACCGCGAAGAAGTTGGGTTCGAAGCGGGCCCATTCAACCTCACGAATGCTCGTGAGAAGCGTGGGAATCTCAACTCCCTGAACATCCCAGGTGATCGTGTCGCCCAACTGTGCTCCAAGGTCTTCGCTTACCTCACGCTCCATGGACACTTCGGGAAGGCCGTTGTCGGAATCACTGAACCAGCGCCCGTAAAGCAGCGATTCCGTTGCAACCATCTCGGACCGGAAGGTTGAGCGGTACTCCCTGCGCAGCGCCCAGTTCGCCCGCAGTACGCCATCAGGGTTGGTGGTATCCGTCATCTGCTGCATCGTCCAGCCGTTGATGCGTGCCACACGCATGTTGACGATGGGAATCTGTTCCACCACTTCCTCGCCGGTGTCGCGAACGATCGTCGCAATGCCGTCAACCTGGTCGTCCTGCACGTCGAAGAACACGAGATTGCCGCGAGCGGATTCCGCGAGAACCTCGAATCGCGCAAGCAGGTTGGATTGCGTGAGGTACAGCGTTGAGACGAGAAACGCACCGAAGCCAAGCGCAACCACCACGGCGCGTGTCTGGTTTGCGGGGCGATACAGGTTTGCCATTCCCTGCCTTACGACATATGGCCATCCCGCGCTCACGATGGATCTCGCAAGCCGGGAGAGCAGGGAAGCGGATACCCAGAGAGCAAGCAGCACTACTGCTATTCCCACCGCAAAGCCGGCACCCTGCTGCCAGGTGTCTGCGCGCTGCATTGCGAGGAATACCACTGAGCCAACCAGCAGCAGGTCAACCGAAAGGCGAGCGGGGTCGCGCCAGCGTCCGCGAAGAACTGCCGGATCTGCATCGCGCCTGAGCGCCTGCAGCGGTGACACGTTGCGCAGTGACAGCAGGGGACGCAACGCGAACACCAGTGCAACCCAGACACCGATCCCCAGCCCTGTAAGTACCACCAGCGGCTCCACGCGAACCTTCACGTCAACGGGCAGAAAGTCGCTTACCATGCCAGGCAGCATCAGCTGAATGCCAATGCCAAGTGCAGCGCCCGCCGCTGCTCCGGCAAGTCCCATGAGTGCGGCCTGGGCCGAGTATATGGCGAGCACCTGTCCACTGGTGGCTCCAAGGCAGCGCAGAACGGCAACGGCATCCATCTTACGTGCCACGAACGCACTTACGCCGCTTGCAACACCAACACCGCCAAGCAGCAGCGCAATGAGTCCCACGATTCCGAGAAAGTCGGCAAGCTCGTCAATGCTTTCCGTCATTTCGCTCTCGTTCTCCGCCACCGTGTTCAGCCTTACGCGTTGCTCGCGAAGTTCGGCACGGAACGGCTCGATGAACTGGTCGGCGTTTACCCCGTCAGGCAGCCGGACCACGGCTTCGAACTCTGCGCGGCTGCCGAACCCCAGCAGGCCCATCTCCTCCAGCCAGCGCTCGGCAACGAACACGCGTGGGCCGATTGCGGCGGCAACTCCGGGATCGCCCGGCACCTGTTCCAGCTCAGCGAGGATAACGAAGTCGGTGAAGCCAATACGCAGGGTGTCACCGACCGACGCGCCGAGCGAAATTAGAAGCGACGGGTCTGCCATGACGTAGTGGCCGTCGTGCAGCCGCGTCCACTGCCCGGCAGGCCGGGTAATCACCTCGCCATAGAACGGATATCCCTCGCCAACCGCGCGCACCTGTGCCAGCCGTGTGCGTTCGTGTTGCGGCGCCAGCGCCATTGACGCGAAGGTAGTGACGTATGCTACGCCAGCTCCGTTGTCCTCCAGCGAATCGAGAATTGCGATGGCCCGCTCGGGAAAGGCCTGACGAGCGCCGAAGGTGAGATCGCCGCCGAGCAGTGCGAGTGACTGATCGCGGATGGATCGGTTCACGTTCGCGGCGAACGAATCGATCGCGACAAGTGCGGCAACACCGAGCGCGATGGACGACATGTAGAGCAGCAGTCGTCGCCTTGCGGTACGGCTCTCGCGCCATGCGAGACGCGCGAGGGAAGTGACCTGACGAAGGTTCACTGGGGCTCCCCTGCGGCAGCTGGCGGTGCGGCTTCACCAGCCGTGTCTTCCACTATTGCGCCATCGCGCATGCGCAGAACGCGGTCTGCCCTGGCGGCAAGCGTCGTATCGTGCGTAACGAGGATGACTGTGGTTCCTTCCTCTCGGTTGAGCGATTCCAGCAGTTCCACGATGCGCGCGCCGGTTGCGCCGTCGAGGTTGCCCGTGGGTTCGTCTGCGAAGAGGATGCGCGGGCGGTTGGCAAATGCGCGCGCGATTGCAACGCGCTGCTGCTCGCCTCCGGAGAGTTGCGTGGGGAGATGGCTCGTGCGTCCTTCGAGGCCCATTCTCGAGAGCAGGTCGTGGGCGCGGCGTGCTGCACCTGGTTCGCCGCGGAGCTCGAGCGGCACCTGTACATTTTCCTGTGCCGTTAGCGTGGGAATAAGCTGGAAGCTCTGGAAGATGAAGCCCACCTTCTCACCGCGGATGCGTGCGCGAGCGTCCTCGTCGAGTCCCCCCAGTTCCTGGCCGTCCAGGATCACCTCGCCGCGTGACGGTGTATCGAGGCCGGCGAGAAGTCCGAGTAATGTTGTCTTGCCGCTACCGGATGGTCCGACGATCGCAACGAAGGATCCGGCTGCGGCGTGGAATGAGACATCGCGCAGAACGGTGAGATTGTGCGATCCGCTGGAGTAATCCTTTGCCAGGCGACGGGCTACGAGCATTGAGGAGAGCTGAGTTGAGAACGTTTCGCTACGCGGGAATCCCTTGGCCAGGGACGGGAACACTACGACGGGTGAATGCGCTTCGTTGCGCGTTGGCGGCTGTCATGTTGATGACTGCCGGCTGTGGCGCTGGTGACACCGCTACTCCGGCACGTGACAACGGAACTGGTTCAGATGCGCGGCCAGCATCGGGGGAAGGTACAGAGTCGCGCGCTCCGATGATGGAGGCGGAGGATGATTCCGTTCCGGTAGCACTGCTTGCGGGAACGAGCCTTACGGCTGGACTGGGGCTGAGTCCATCGGATGCATTTCCGGCTGTACTGCAGCGGATGGCCGACTCGGCGGGAGTTCCGGTGCGGGTGGAGAATCGCGGTCTGAGCGGTGAAACCTCGGCTGGGCTCGTGCGGCGGTTGCCATGGCTGCTTTCGCACGGGGCGGATGTGGTGATGATCGAGACCGGAGCGAATGATGGGCTGCGTGGGCTGCACGTGGATTCCACGCGCGCAAACCTGGTTCGTGCCGTGGAGGTAGTGCGCGAGATTCGTCCTGGAGCGCAGGTGTTGCTGGTGCAGATGGAGGCTCCGCCAAACCTGGGTGAGAGGTATACGGCTGCGTTTCGAGCGATGTTCGGTGAGGTGGCAGAGGAGACAGGGGCGCGGCTGGTGCCGTTCCTTCTGGAGGGAGTGGCGGGTGAGGCCGGTATGAACCAGGCGGATGGAATGCACCCGAATGAACGGGGAGCGGCGAGGGTGGCGGAGACGGTGTGGCCGGTGTTTGTGGATGCGGTGCGTGTTGTGGGCCGAATGGTTGCCGAAGACGGCCGAAATCGGTAAATTCAAGGGCTGGTGGATTGCGGGCGATGTTCAGTGAAAGTCGCCTGGAGGCCACTGTCCATACCGCATTTCAAATCAGGGAGACCCGCTCGATGGCAATGCCGGCAACGCAGATACGACGTGGAATGGTGCTCGTGTTCGATGGAGACCCATGCCGCGTTATCGAGTTTCGCCACCATACGCCTGGAAATCTCAGGGCAATGGTGCAGGCGAAGCTGAAGAACCTGCGCACGGGCAACTCCTTCGAGCATCGGTTCCGTGCTGCGGATTCAATCGAGAAGGCGTCCATGGAGACGCATGAGCTGGAGTTCCTGTATCAGGGTGGTGATGTGTACCACTTCATGAACACGGAGAACTTCGAGCAGCTGGAGATGGATACGGAAACGCTGGGCGACAATGCGCAGTGGATGCAGCCTGGTCTGAAGATTCTGGCGGAGTATTACAACGGGAATCCGATCGGGATTCAGCTTCCGACGCACATGATTTTCGAGATCACGGATACGGCGCCGGTGATGAAGACTGCAACGAAGTCTGCGAGTAGCAAGCCGGCGACGCTGGAGAATGGTGTTGTGATTCAGGTGCCGGAGTTCATAAGTGCGGGTGAGCGTGTGCGCGTGAGTCCGGCGACCGGTGACTATCTTGACAGGGCGAAGGACTGATCCTGCGGAGTTGGAGGGATGGCGGGGCGGTCTGCCGGGGGTTGAGGCGTGGGGCATCCCCCTTGCCGGGCACTTCCGGGAGAGTTAGGCTGAACGCCTCTGTTGGGTTGGTTAGGAAGGTGCGGCGAGGTGTGCCGCAACATGGTGACTGTAGCTCAATCGGTTAGAGCACCGGACTGTGGCTCCGGGGGTTGCGGGTTCAATTCCCGTCAGTCACCCTCATCGGAAAGCGGGAGTAGCCGGCGATTCGGTGCGGTAGTTTTAGGTCCGTAGCTCAACTGGTAGAGCACTGGTCTCCAAAACCAGCGGTTGGGGGTTCAAGTCCCTCCGGGCCTGTGGGAGTGGTTGAGGTTGGATGGCGGGGGAGGGGATTCGGTACTGGAAAGCCGGACTCCGACTGGTTATGTTTGAAGGCTGTTTGGCGGTATCGTCTAGGGGACTAGGACACAGCCCTCTCAAGGCTGGAACACGGGTTCGAATCCCGTTACCGCTACGTGTATGAGGGACTGAGGGAAGGGTGGGAAAACCGGCCCTTGACCGGCCCCATCGTCTATCGGTTAGGACGCCACCCTTTCACGGTGGAGAGAGGGGTTCGATTCCCCTTGGGGCTACTTGAGCACAGGCTGCGTGGCCAGAGCTTGTGAGGCGTGATGTGCGGGGAGTTTGTGTTGGATGAAATTGGGGCTGTAGCTCAGCTTGGTTAGAGTGCCGGTCTGTCACACCGGAGGTCGCGGGTTCGAGCCCCGTCAGCCCCGTGGTAATGGAAGTGAAGCGCGCCGCGAGTCGGCGCGTTGCTGTTGAGGGGAGAGGGGGAGGGGGAGGAAGGATGCGCCCTGGTGGTGAAACTGGTAGACACGCCATCTTGAGGGGGTGGTGCCGAAAGGCGTCGCGGTTCGAATCCGCGCCAGGGCATCGTGAGTTGCAGTCCACGGTTTGGTCGCCGGCAGAATGGGCGATGGGCGCCGTCAGGCGCCTGACGTGTGGGTTCTGCGCACCGCCACAGTAGCTCAGTGGTAGAGCACTCGATTCGTAATCGAGCGGTCGTCGGTTCAATCCCGACCTGTGGCTCTGGATGTTTGTTCTTTCCCGCCTTGTGCCTCGTTCGGCACGGGGCGGGTTTTTTGTCCGGCCTGACGGGAAGCGAGTCGTCAGGGACCGGTCGGAAGGTCGAATTTGTGTTGGTGCAGGTGGCGGGCAGGGTGGTCGATTCCGGACCGGAGCTGTCCAGGGGCTGGCCTGGCGCGTCTCTGACCGCCGGAAGTCGAGTGGAGGGTTCGCCCGTACTCCTAGACAGGGGTGTCGGCCGGTTTGGTGGCAGATGCGAGGGTATGGAAGCCGTTGTTATATTTCAAGGATGAAGTGGTAACCGCGGGCGTAATTCAGTTGGTAGAATGCCAGCTTCCCAAGCTGGACGTCGCCGGTTCGAGTCCGGTCGCCCGCTCTTTGTAAAACCTTGTAGGACAGTGTGTTAGGATGCTGCCGGAATCCTGGATTCCGGCAGCATCGTCGTTTGTACCGACACTCGTGCCTACAAT
>DATGOL010000162.1:0-15467 GCA_035306065.1 Gemmatimonadales bacterium
GAGCGACGCACCTACACCCGCGCCGCGGAACAACCGGGTCGGATCGAACTGCCTGGGGGCAGCCCACACGTTACCGGCTTCATAGAACGCGTTCACGTAGAAGCCCTGGCTCACCCGGAGCCCAAGCTCCGCCGTGCTTCGGAAGAACGATTTCCCGAACGATGAACGCTGGGCGTTCACGTCGCCCAGGTATCCGAACGGCGACACGGAGAACTCTTCGTAACCACGAAGCTGCTCGCCGAACTGCACGCCTCCGAGGGAGAACTCTTGTAGTGCGAAGAAGGGTCCGGTGTTCCCGAACACCGCGCCGCCGCGCACCGTCAGGCCGAGCGTGAACTGCAGTGCATTGGATCCCAGGTCGCTCGCACCGATCTGGGCGATCGGGGCGTTTCCGCGCATCTCTGCAACCACGCGGGAGTACTGCACGTTCCCGCCAAGTACGCCGCCGTTGAACTGCGCTTCGATGCGCTGCATTCCACCGGCAATCGGGAACGGCAGGCCGATGCGCGTGTCGCGCGTGAGGTCCAGCGACACCGTGGACCGGAAGGAGCGATCGAACTGCGTCTCGTTCTGGATCTGTCCGAGCAGGCCGTCGCCGCCGAACTCCACGGACTCCACGCCGTAGCTTACCGAGAGCAGCGTGCGCGGAACGTTCGGCACCGGGAAGCGGAGGCCGACGTTGGCACCCGTGCGCAGCTGGCGACCGAGGTCGCCGACGATGAACTGCGAGCGCGTGCGGTAGGCCGACGCGGTGCCGCCGAAGAGCGAGCCCCTGATCGCCGGGTCGGTGTACGAGATGCTGGCGTCGTTGATGTACCGGCCGAACTGCCAGTTCACCGCCACACGCTTGCACTGTCCAAAGAGGTTCGGCTGGTCGAGCCCGCTGAATCCACCCAGGCCGTAGCCCTGGCCGAGCGACGCGCCGAAGTTCACGTTCCCGGTGCGCTTCTCCTCCACCTGGAACACGATGTCAACGTCGCCCTCTTCGTTGGCAGGCACCACTTCAGGCACAGGCAGCGGCGCCTCGAAGAAGCCCATGTTGCTCAGGCTCTGGTAGCTCGCAATGAGAAGGTCGCGACGGAAGACCGCGCCCGGGAGCAGCGACAGTTCGCGCCGGATGCACGCCTCTTCCGTGTAATCATTGCCAAGAATCTCAACGCGGTTGATGATCGCGGGGCCGCCCTCGATAACCTCCCAGCGGAGGTCCACAACCGGTGCGCTGTCCGACCCGGGACGCCGATCCACCACGGGCATCACACGAGCGGAGATATAGCCTTCGTTCTGGTACGCTTCCGTAAGCGCCTGGGTGGCGGACTGCCACTCGCCGGCATCGAACACTCCGGGATCACGCTCCCTGCGCCGAATGAAGTCGGTAACGCGCTCGGAGAGCGTCGGGCCGGCATCGTCGAACGGGTAGAAGCCCTGGATCTGTGGTTCTGAAAAGCGCTGATTGCCAACCACGTCGAACCGGCCCACACGGTACTGCGGGCCTTCATCCACGGTTAGTTCAACGAGCGCCTTGCCTGCCTCACGATCGATGATGAGAGTGTCCGAGAGAATGCGCATGTCGATGAACCCGCGGCTCGCATACAACTCGGGTATGCGCTGGCCCAGGTCACCGCTGTAGTTCTCGTCGTCATAACGGCCACGGCGAAACCAGAGGAAGCCTTCCGGCTTTACCGCCATCGCCCCGATCACGTCTCCGTCAGACAGCTCGTGATTTCCGTTGATCCGAACGCCGGACACGGCCAGCCTGCCCCCTTCCTCGATCTCGAAGGTGAGGTCCACGGCCCCGTCTATGTAGCCGGTGTCGGCGGTGACCGTTGCCAGCACATAACCACGACTCTCGTACAGCGAGTCAATACGGGTAGCGGCAGTTGCCACGCGGGCAGGATCGAGAGGCTGGCCGACGATCAGGTCAACCATTCCCTCCACCGTTCCGCGGGATAGAACGTCATTCCCGCGAACCTGCACGCTGTTCAGGATCGGTCGCTCACGCACGGAGACGATCAGCGTGGCAGTGCCGGCGTCGTCTATGGCGCAGGACACCACCACGGACTCGTACTGGCCGGTGGCGTACAGGCTGCGGATAGTGCTTTCGACAGCGCGAGCAGTGAGCTGGGTGCCGGGCTGCAGGGCCAGCTGCGCGCGAACGGCGGCTTCACTAAGCCGGACGTTCCCGTTTATCGCTATGGAAGCGGGTGTGGTACAGGCGCCCGCGGCAGGGTTCTGCGCGCGGGCAGGCATGCTCGCCAGGGCGAGGGCAAGGGGAACGATCCAGATGCGTCGCATGGGGAGCAAATATACACGTGACAGAGCCGGCCTGGTCCATAAAATCCTGGACCCGGGCCGGCCCCTGCGGGTTGCTCAGGCTCTCGTGGACCCCGTTGGAACCCGGAACTCGAGATGATCGCCATCCGGCGCCACATCCACCTCGATCTCGTCACCCCGCGAAAACTCGCTCAACAGGATCTTCTCGGAGAGCGGATCTTCGATGTAGCGCTGGATAGCGCGCTTCAGAGGGCGCGCACCATACGCCTCGTCATAGCCATGCTTCACGAGAAATTCGGTTGCAGGTTCCGTAAGGCGGAGCGTTAGCTCCTCCTCCACGAGTCGCAGCTGAACTTCGTCGAGCAGCACGTCCACGATCTGCGTGATGTGCTCCTTTCCAAGGGGGTGGAACACCACAACGTCATCGAGACGATTGAGGAACTCGGGGTTGAACACCCGTGCAAGCTCCTCCTTCACCTTCTCCTGGATACGCTCGAAACTCTGGCGCGCATCGCTGGCCGTGAAGCCAAGCCCGCGCCCCTTCGTTATGTCCCGCGCACCCACGTTCGACGTCATGATCACCACCGTGTTCTTGAAGTCGATTACCCGACCATAGTTGTCGGTCAGGTGACCTTCATCAAGAACCTGCAGCAGGATGTTGAACACATCGGGGTGAGCCTTCTCGATTTCGTCGAGAAGGATAACGCTGTACGGCTTCCGCCTGACGGCCTTCGTCAGGGTCCCGCTGTCCTCATAACCCACGTAGCCCGGAGGCGCACCAATGAGCCTGGACACGGAGAACTTCTCCATGTACTCGCTCATGTCCACGCGGATCAGCGCACTCGAGTCGGCAAAGAGGAACTTTGCCAGCTGCCTGGCGACTTCCGTTTTTCCAACTCCGGTGGGACCACAGAAGATGAAGGAACCGATGGGACGATTCGGGTCCTTGAGCCCCGCACGGCTGCGGCGAATGGACCGGGCGAGCGCCTTGATGGCCTCGTCCTGCCCAACGACAGCCTTGTGGATCTCATCTTCCATGTTGAGCAGTCGTGAGGTTTCCGCTTCCTGCAGCCGCATTACGGGAATCCCTGTCCAGCGACTCACGATGAACGAAATCTCCTCCTCGCCGAGCACCGGCCTGTGCGACTGGCGGTGCTTCTCCCACTCTTCCTGCTTGCGCCTGATGTCGGCCTGAAGCTCGCGCTCCCGATCACGAAGGCGAGCCGCTGCCTCGAAGTTCTGGTCGCGAACCGCGGCTTCCTTCTCCTGGTTCACCTTCTCCAGTTCTTCCTTCAACTCGGCAACTTCCGGCGGCGGAGCCTGCGCAGCGAGACGTGCACGAGCACCCGCCTCATCGATCACGTCAATCGCCTTGTCAGGCAGGAAACGATCGGTGATGTAGCGCTCGGACAGCTTTGCCGCAGCTTCGAGAGTCGTATCGGGAATGGTGACCCTGTGGTGGTCTTCATAACGCTGACGAAGCCCCTTCAGGATCTCCACCGTTTCCGGAATTGAAGGCGGGTCCACGATCACAGTCTGGAAACGACGCTCCAGCGCACCGTCCTTCTCGATGTACTTGCGGTACTCGTTAAGCGTGGATGCACCAACGCACTGCAGCTCACCGCGCGCAAGCGCAGGCTTCAGCATGTTGCTCGCGTCAATTGCACCTTCGGCAGCACCAGCACCAACGAGCGTGTGCAACTCATCGATGAACAGGATCACGTTCTTGTTCTGCGCAATCTCGTTCATCACGGCCTTGAGCCGCTCCTCGAACTGTCCGCGGTACTTCGTGCCGGCAATGACGGCGGCCATGTCGAGCGCCAGCACGCGATGGTCGCGGAGCGGCTCGGGGCATTCACCGTTGGCAATCAACTGAGCGAGGCCCTCGACGATTGCGGTCTTGCCAACACCAGGCTCGCCGATGAGCACCGGGTTGTTCTTCTTGCGCCGCGTGAGCACCTCCATCACACGCTCGATCTCCTTTGCACGACCGATCGTGGGATCCAGCTGCCCCTCGGCCGCAAGCTGCGTGAGGTCGCGGCAGAAGTGGTCGAGCGCGGGTGTCTTGGACTTCTTCTCACCCTTGGGAGTTGCGCTTCCCGCTGCAGGCGGACCGCCGGCTCCCGCCTGGGCGGTCGCTCCACCCTGGGGCTCGCCGGTGCCAAGCAGACGAAGCGTCTCGCCACGTGCGGCATCGAGGTTCACGCCGGCATCGGTAAGCACCTGCGCGGCAATGCCCTTTTCCTCGCGAAGAAGGCCCAGCAGAAGGTGCTCAGTGCCTACGTAGCTGTGCCCAAGCTCCCGGGCCTCGCCCATTGCGAGTTCCAGGACCTTCTTTGCACGCGACGTATAAGGCAATTCGGGACCGGTGGCGGTGCCCGCCTTACCCTTCTTGACCGTGTCCTCGATCTTCTGCTGGATGTCGTCAAGATCCACGCTCAGGTTCTGGAGCACAGTAGCCGCAACGCCCTCACCCTCACGGATGAGACCGAGCAGGATGTGCTCAGTACCTACGTATTCGTGATGCAGCCGAGCAGCCTCTTCTCGGGCCATTGCCAGGACCTTTCGGACCCGCTCGGTGAAGTTATAGCCGTTCATCGATTCCCCTATCCGGGAGCCTTGCCCCGGTCACGCTGCCGTCCCTGCCTCGTCAGCTAGCGTCCGGCGCACGTAGGTCGCGCGTACCTGGTTCGCTTCGCTGTCTGTCAGCGCCCTCCCCTCCAAATGGGCGAGATGCGCCAACTGGCTGTAGATCAGGAGCTTGTTGAGCGTGTATACACTTAGTCCCTGGATCAGTTTCAGGCCCACGGCCAGTCGAACGCCACTCAGCAGATTCATCGTCTCATCGAACGAGAGACTCCGCGCGTGACGAAGCGTGCCATAAGCCCGCCAGAGCTTGTCCTCGATAATATAGCCGGCATCGCGAAGCAGCACACGGCGCGCCTCCTCCTCGCGCTCCACCACGTGCCGGACCACCCGGTCCAGCTGCTCCACAAGTTCATCCTCTGATCGACCCAGCGTGGTCTGGTTGGAAATCTGGAAGAAATTCCCCACCACCTCGCTTCCCTCGCCGTACAGCCCGCGGTACGTGAGACCCATCTGCTGCAAACCTGCCAGAACGCGCCCGATCTCCTTGGTCAGCACCAACCCCGGCAGGTGGATCAGCACCGATGCACGGAGCCCGGTACCCACGTTCGTCGGACACGCCGTGAGGTAGCCGAATTCCGGGTGGAACGAGTACGGCACCTTCTCACCGAGTTCGCGATCCAGCCGCGAGATGGTCTCCTGCGCCGCCCGAACATCGCATCCCGACTGCAGCGTCTGTAGCCGGAGATGGTCTTCCTCGTTCACCATCACGCTGGCGCCGGTTGCCAGGATTACCGCGGCTCCGGGCCTCACCGGCTGATTCTGCTCGAGCCCAGCCAGTTCCTTGCTGACGAGGTGGCGTTCATGCAGCAACAGCCGATCGTCCGCGGGGAGCGTATCCACCTGGATTACCGCTGCACCCGCAAGGGACGGCACCTGAGGCAATACCTCACACAGCTGAGCAAGCACGCGAAGCCGCTCGCCCTCTCGCGCCCGCGGGGCAAATGCGTAGCCCTCTACGTTTCGGGCAAGCCTCAAACGGGTAGACAACACCACGTTCGATGACTCACCCGACGCATCGAGCCAGCTGAGTCCACCGTCCGGCAGCAGGGCAAGGTCCAGCATTACTCGATCACCCGTATCTGGTCGCGAATGGATGCGGCAAGCTCGAACTGCTCCGTTTCCACGGCGCGCCTCAATCGGTCGCGAAGTTCGAGCAGTGTGGTTCTCTTCTGCAGCGACGCTGGGCTTGGAGGATGGTACGTACTGCCAACGTGCCGGGCACTACCATGCACGCGACGCAGAAGCTCGCGCAGACTGCGCTCGAATGCACCGTAGCAATGCGCGCACCCGAGGCGCCCCGACGCACGGAATTCACGCAGGCTCGTTGAGCAGAAAGCACAGCGAACGGCATCTTCCTGCAGAACGAGCGACTGCTCCTGCACCGCCTGCAGGAAGTCGCCCATGGGGTGCTTCGGCATGGCAGTCGGCGTTTCCACACCACGCTCGGCAGCACACTTCTCGCACAGGTGAAGCTGCCTGACGGCGTTGTCCTCGATGGTGGTCAGGAGCACGGCGACGTCACGCTCCTTGCACTGGTCGCACAGCATCAGCGCACACCTTCGTATTCTGCTGACTCGGACAGCCTCCCGTCCGCAAGCGTCAGGATTCTGTCTGCCTTCTCGGCGAGTGCACGGTTGTGCGTGACAACCACGATGCCGATCTCCATGTCCCGCGCAAGCTCAGCGAACACATCGTGCAGGATTTCCGCGTTATGGTAGTCCAGGTTGCCTGACGGCTCATCCGCCAGGAGCACGGACGGGTCCATGGCCAGCGCGCGCGCAACTGCGGTCCGCTGCTGTTCACCGCCTGAAAGCTCCGCCGGCCGGTGATGCATTCGTCCGCTGAGCCCCACGCGTGATAGCAACACCTCGGCGCGACCCCGTGCCTCACGATCAGCTATCCCGGAAATCCGCAGCGGCATCATCACATTCTCGAGCGCGGTGAACTCCCGCAGAAGGTGATGGAACTGGAACACGAAGCCAATGCGCTTGTTGCGCAGATCGGCAAGCGTTTCCTCGTCGAGTCCCTGCACCGACCGTCCGTCCACTACCACATATCCCTGAGTGGGAATGTCGAGCGTGCCGAGCACGTGAAGCAGCGTGCTCTTGCCCGCCCCGCTGGCACCGACGATCGCCACCATCTCACCTCGACGCACGGCAAGGTCTACCCCGGTGAGGATGTGGATAAGACCTCCATCCCCACCGCGGTAGTGCTTTACCAGACCATGCGCCTCGAGAACGTTCATCGGGTATTGCGAGGTGATAGCGCCATGCTGCACTCCGAAAGCGAATGGCGAGAGACGCGCTCGATGCGCGAGGGCCGGGGACGCTGGAGCGAAAGCACGTTCCGGCCCCTCAGGCGGGATGACAGTTGCGTCAATGCGAAGTTCGTCATTCGTGGTGCCTCACGATCACTCGTGACGAATGGCCTCCACCGGATACAGCTTCGCAGCCTGCTGCGACGGATACAGCGTTGCGAGCGTGGCGATGAGCACACTCGCTATCAGTATGGCAATCACGTCCAGAGGCTGCAATGCTACGGGCAGGTGCTCGATGAAGTACACGGCGGGGTCCAGCTTGATGAGCCTGCCTTCACCCACTATCCAGGAAGCGATCAGGCCGAGCACGAGGCCTAGGCCTGTCCCAACCACACCGATCACCAGGCCCTGAGCCAGGAACACGCGGCGGATCCTTGGCGCCGTCATGCCCATCGCCTTGAGAATTCCAATCTCTCGCGTCTTGTCGGAAACTACCATCGTCAGGGTGCTCACGATGTTGAACGCCGCCACGATGACGATAAGCCCCAGAATCACTCCCATTCCAAGCTTCTCGAGCCGCAGGGCCTGAAAGAGGTTCTGGTTCTGCTCCTGCCAGTCCACGGTGCGGAGATGGAAAGGCAGTATGGAATCGACGGCCGCCGCCACCACGCTCGCCTCCTCACGAGTCGCGGTTCGTATTTCCAGACCGGTTACCGCGGACCCCAGACCGGCAAGCTGCTGGCCCAGATCGAGGTCCACATACGCGTACTTGTTGTCATATTCGTACATCCCTGTCTCGAAAGTACCCGTCACCTCCAGCCGCCGAATGCTCGGGACTGGCTGGCCGGTTACCGCACTGATGCTCGTGCCGCCGAGTGTCGCGACGTCCACGCTGTCTCCGAGGTCAACGGCCAGCCGCTGGGCCAGCGGGCTGCCGAGCACGATACCGTTTCGCTGACCGTCGCTGCTTCGGAATCGGAAGTCGCCCTTCTCCTTGAGCGACCGAATCTGAGTCACCGCCGGCTCTCCCGAATCTTCCGCGGGAATGCCGGAGACATACACACCTTCCGTATAAACCTGGCCCTTCTGCCGAATGACGCCCTCCTTGAGGACGAACGGCGCGGCCGCCGCCACCGACTCGATTTCGCGAACCCGGGCAAGCTCCCGCTCCCAGTCGTCAATTCGCATGTCGCCATAGGACAGTACGCGAATGTCCGGGCTGCCAATAAGGATCTTCTCACGCAGGTCGCGCTGCAATCCGTTCATCACTCCCATGATGAGGATGAGCGCGCTCACTCCCACCACCACACCGCCGATGGCGATCACGCTGATCATCGACAGCAGTCTCGAGCCTCGACGGCTGCGCAGATATCGCCAGGCTATCTCGAACTCCAGACGGGTCAACGGTTCAACCTTCGGGGCGCATGGTCGGAAACAGGATTACGTCACGGATGTGCGGCGTACTCGTAAGGTACATGAACAGCCTGTCCATTCCGATTCCCACGCCACCGGTTGGCGGCATGCCGTATTCCATGGCGCGCAGGTAGTCCTCGTCCACGCCACTGGCCTCCTCGTCGCCGGCATCCCGCAACCTGGCCTGGTCCTCGAAACGCGCACGCTGGTCAATCGGATCGTTCAGCTCGCTGAATGCGTTCGCAAGCTCCTGTCCGTTTGCAAACAGCTCGAACCGCTCGGTAAGCCGCGGATCGCCACGACGTGGCTTCGCCAGCGGCGACAACTCGCGCGGATAGTCCAGCACGAAGGTGGGCTCCACAATGGTTGACTCAACCAGCTCCTGAAAAAGCTCGTCGAGAAGCTTCGGCCTGCTCATCGCAGCCGTTCCTTCAACACCCAGCTTCCGTACCAGGTTCCGCAGCGAAGCATCGTCCTGCGACATGATGTCCACGCCGGCTGCACTGTTAACCGCGTCCACCCAGCGAATGCGCGCAAACGTGGCCGGCAGCTGCGGAATCCGCGCCACCAACTCGGAGATTCCAGCAAGCGCTTCGCGAACCGTATCCGCAGCGTTGAGGATCAATCGCTCCACGATGCCCATCATGCTCTCGTAGTCGGCGTACGCCTCGTAGAACTCGAGCATGGTGAACTCGGGATTGTGCGTCCGGTCTATGCCCTCGTTCCGGAAGTCATGCCCGATCTCGTATACGCGCTCCATGCCACCGACAATGAGACGCTTGAGGTAGAGCTCGTCTGCAATCCGGAGGTACAGCGTCATGTCCAGCGCATGGTGATGCGTTACGAACGGACGCGCGGCTGCACCTCCATACAGCGGCTGCAGAATCGGTGTCTCCACCTCCAGGTAATTGAGCGAATCGAGAAAGCGGCGTGTGGCGGAGATCATTGCGCTTCGTGCCGCGAACAGCGTGCGGACCTCCGGATGCACGGCAAGATCTGCATAACGCTGACGCGACCGCTGCTCCGGGTCCGCAAAGCCCGAGTGCCTCACGCGTCGGCCATCCACCACTTCCTCCTTTCCGAACGGAAGCGGCCGCAGCGACTTCGAAAGCAGCGTGACTTCCTGAACCCGTACCGTCACCTCACCGGTACGCGTGCGGAACAGCACACCCGACACCCCCACATGGTCGCCGATGTCGAGCAGGTCCACGAGCGCAAATACCTCATCGCCCAGTTCATCGCGGCGAAAGTACAGCTGCACGCGCCCAAGCTGGTCTGCCAGATGAGCAAAGACAGTCTTGCCGTGTCCTCGAAGCGCGACCAGTCGGCCCGCCATTCGTACCTGCGGACCTTCCTCAGCCTCGCCCAGCAATCCTTCAGCTGCAGTCGTGTAGTGCGTTCGCTCATACGAGTAAGCGAAGGGCTCCACACCAATCTCCTGAAGCGCGGCGAGCTTGTCGCGTCGCGCACGCATCACGAAGTTGAGGTCTTCCGGTTCACTCACGATGCAGCCTCGCCTCCAACGGTCTGCTTCAGGTACGCTTCAATGAAGGGATCGATGTCTCCGTCCATTACCCGCTGAACATCGGGAATCTTCAGCTCGGTGCGATGGTCGTTGACCATCGTGTAGGGCTGGAACACGTAGCTGCGAATCTGGCTGCCGAAGCTTACGTCCGACTTGCTCGCTTCCAGTTCCGCCTTCGCCGCCTCACGCTTCTGCACCTCCAGCTGATACAGCCGGTTCCGAAGCATCTTCATTGCCGTCTCGCGGTTCTTGTGCTGCGAACGCTCCTGCTGAGACGACACCACGATACCGCTGGGCTCGTGCGTCAGCCGAACGGCGGAACTCGTTTTGTTCACGTGCTGTCCACCCGCACCCGACGCGCGGAACACATCCATCCGGATGTCCTCGTCGCGTACGTCAATGTTGATATCGGTGTTCACCACCGGAACCACGAACACGGACGCGAAACTCGTATGGCGACGTGCCTGTGAGTCGAAGGGGGAGATACGCACCAGCCGGTGAACGCCGGACTCGGGATGCAGAAATCCGTACGCGTTCTCTCCCTTGATCTCGAGCACGGCACCTTTGATTCCGGCCTCTTCACCCTCGGACATGTCCAGGATGTCCACCGTGTAACCGTGCCTCTCTCCCCAGCGCGTATACATGCGCATGATCATCTCGGCCCAGTCCTGCGCCTCCGTTCCGCCGGCGCCGGCACTGATTTCCAGCTGGGCATCGCGGAAGTCGTCGGGACCGCGGAGAAGGCTGCGGAGCTCGAACGCGTCCAGTTCACTTTCGATGGTTCGGAGCTCGGTATCGAGGTCAGCGCTCATGCCGGCGTCCGGCTCCTCGGCGAGGAGTTCCTCGAGCTCCAGGGCGCTGTTCACTCGACCGGTGATCCGGTCGTAAGGCTCTACCCAGCCCTTGAGGACCTTCACTTCCTGCACTACCGCCCGCGCCTCGTCCTGGTCATCCCAGAAGCCGGTAGCGGACATCCGCTGCTCCAGCGTCGTCAGGCGTTCCCGCTTGGCTTCGACGTCAAAGATACCTCCGTAACTCGCCAAGTCGTTCCGATGCCTCGTTCAGCATCCGGGTACGATCGCTATCAGCCATTGTCTCCTGTCTCGTGCAGTTGTGGCGGTTTTCTGCAATGCGAGCCGCTCCCCCTACCGGAGAACGGCTCTGCTCGCACGGGATTATCGTGCGAAGGCTACTGCCAACCCGTGAGCTTGTGCGGCCGGCAATGCCATCCCGTTCGGGGCAAAGCTAGCCGGTCGGGGATGCACGCTCCACCCCGATGCCTCAGACCGCAGTCGCGCTCACAAGCCTCACTGTGAACGATACTCGTTGCACAGTGCCTCGCAGCATGTCGACCTCGAGCTCAGAAGAGTCGCTGGCCGCCGGCAAGAATGTCGTTCAGCGCATCCTGGAAGTGCGTAGAACCCTCGGCGAACTCCTTGCCGATCTGCTCCACATACTCCTCGTAGCTCTTCTTGATCTCCTCCTTGAAGAGCTGGCGCAGAGTGCCGTCACGCATTCCGGTTTCACGTTCGTTCGGATGGTACGTGACCATGTCCGACACGAGAGCACGTGCAAGCCGTCGAGCCTTGACGTCAGGGTCGCGTGTGAGGAACGGATTGATCGGCTTGCGCTGAGTGCCTGCTGCTGGCGCCGGGGATGGGGATGCGGCCGCGCCGGACATGGCCGGTGCCGCCGGTGCCGCCGGTGCCACTCCCGGTGCGCCCACAGCGGGCGAGAGCGGATGCGCGGTTGGAAACGGAACTGACGCTGGGGGAGCGGACGGCGTTGGCCTCGGCATGCGCGCCGGTGCTCCGGATGCACCGCCAATTCCTCCCGGGCCCGGGATGGCGGGTGTGGGCATGGACGCGGGAGACGCCGCCCATGATGGCGTTGACACGCCACCGCCAACTCCGGCCACTGCGCGGCCTGGAACGAACGGCGTGGATGACGGTGCGCGGGGTGCTGCGGCGGCAGGAGCGTACGCTGCCGGCCGTACCGGCGTTTGGGGAAACGCCGGGGGCGACGCCGGTGTGGCCGGAGCCGGCCACGGGGTGCGGGCTGGAGCTGCAGGTACCTGCGGGGCTGACGCGGGCGTTCCCGCCGCTGCCGGCTGCATGGCTGGCGACTGCGGCACCTCGGCAGGCGGCCGTGCGAATGGCGGCGTTGCAGCAGGTGCCTGCGGTGCAGCCGCAGGTGTCGCAACCGAAGGAACAGCTGCCGTCGCGGCCGCGGGAGTGGCGCGCCTCGCTACCGCGGGTACGTCTGCGAAGTCTGCGTTCTGCGTGCCTGCAGCGGCAATTCGAATTATGCCGCCGCACACGGAACAGCGCGCGCGAATTCCGGACTCCGGAACCTTGGCCGGGTCTACCCGAAAGACACTCCGGCACTCGGGACAGCTGACGTTCATCAATCCTCTCCAAGCTGCGCGACCGCGCGTGTCACCCTCTCCTGAACACGCGCACCATTTCGTACATCCGGTGCCGGTCCCTCGCCGGCACCATCATCTCGGACAGGCAACCCCGCCCCGTTCCGCGACCCTACTTCTGACATCCAGACTTCCGGCTCCTCGGCGCCCTCGCCAGACGCCGATCCACCCGTGTACGGAAGACTCTCGCCCCGAAACACTCCTTCAACCTCTCCTGACTCTCGCTCACTTGCAATGCCGTTGCTGCCACTGTCCTCGTCTTCCGGCCGATCCGTTCGCCTGTCCACCGAGAACACGGATCCCTGCAGGGACTTGGCGTAGCTCTTCATCTCCGTCGCGAGCTCACCCACCTGTGATGGCCTCACGAATCGACGACGCTCGTTGGTCACGACGCCTATCGAGAGCGTCATGAGTGGAACACGATGAAGCCGGCCCCGCCGATCCTTGCCGAAGAAGTACCCCGACCTCTGGTCCTGCTCAGAGTACTGCAACGGAACGAGCGTGTCGAACACGTTGATGATCTCCTGGCAGCTCGCCTGCAGTCCCTGCAGCGGAACCATGAACAGGAAGTCATCGCCACCAATGTGCCCCACGAAGCCCTGCCCCCGGCATTCCCCCTTCACCACGTCGTGGAGTATTCGCGCAAGCAGGCGAATGATCCGGTCACCGTTGTTGTAACCGTACCTGTCGTTGAACTCCTTGAAGTGATCGAGGTCGGCGTAGCAGACTGCGAATCGTTCACCCGTGTGGATGCGCCGTGCGATTTCCGCTTCGATTTCCACGGCGCCTGGCAGGCGGGTAGACGGATGGACGCCGGTATCGCGATCGGAGCGCCGCAGCAAGGCCCGGAGCCGCGCTTCGGCTTCCGCGGAATAGCCGTCTGCGTCAGGCACCAGGACTTCATCTGCCCCTGCGTCCAGCACCTCACGAACATCGCCATCTCGGGGTATGAGCACCAGAGTGGGAACGATGCCGGTGTAGGAGTCCGACTTGAGCCTGGTGCACGCCGCGAGAACTTCGTCCATGGGCGTACTGCGTGCGTCCAGCACTGCAACACGCGGACGTGAACGCATGGCAATCGCCATCAGTTCAGTCGCGGTACCTACGCGAACGACCTCGCCACGGAGCGCCATGAGCCAACCGTGCACTTCGGCGGGCATGATGGCGCCCCCCGTTGCGGTTAGCACCAGGGCGGGCGGCAGGGGTTGGCGACGGCTCACAGGCGCGGTAAGAGGGACGGAGAGAGATTCGCGGAGGTTTCCGCGCCAGACCGGCCATCAGCGGCGCGGAGTGCGATTAACCCGGCGGGCGAGCACCGGCGAATCACAATCAGGACGACTTGCTGTAGAGTGGGGAAACACGGTGGCGCAGTGAGTTTGCGCTGGCGTCCAGCTGCCATTCTGACAGATGGCGTGGTGCGTGGGTAGCGGCGGCAGTTGCGGTGCGCCGTGTGGTGTTTGCCGGGTAAGTCGGGTGCCGCTGTTTGCGCGGTTGGCCGGGTCGTTGTGTGCCCGCATCCAATGCTGTTGCCGAGCCGTTATGTGCCCGCATTTGAGCGGTTGCCGAGTCGATGTCTGCTCGAATCCGCGTGGTAGCAGGGATGTCGGGGTGCTGTGATCCACGCGCCCGAGAGCGCGCCGCCGCTACCTCGGGCGATCCTTCCGGCGCGCGTTCTTCCCGCGTGTCTGGGGCGGCCGGTATCCCAGCCGACGCAGAGCATCGGGGTTCTTCCGCCAGTTGTGGAGCACCTTGACCCAGAGGTCCAGGTACACCGGAGCGCCGGTGAGCTCCTCGATCTTTACCCGTGACGCGCTGCCGATCTCACGGATGCGGGTGCCCTTGTTGCCGATCACGATCCGTTTCTGGCTCTCGCGCTCAACGTAGAGCACGGCGCGGATGTAGATCGGGCTCCGGTTCTCGCGGAATTCCTCGATGCCGCAGGCAACTGCATAGGGCACTTCGTCGCCGAGCTGCTCGAGCGCCGTTTCGCGAATCAGCTCCGCTGTGAAGAAGCGGACAGATTGAGTGCTGACTTCGTCTTCCGGGTAGAGGAAGGGGCTCTCGGGCAGCATCTCGCCGATCCGTTCCACCAGGTCATCCACGCCGGCGCCGGTGACGCTGGAGATGAACAGTGCGTTCGGATGGCCTTCGTGCAGTGCGGTACGCTGTTCGTCGTTCAGCAGGTCGCTCTTGGTGAAGATGGTGATCACCGGAGATGCCGGCGGCCTGGAGAGGCCTGCCGCGTGTTCGAGCGTCTCGGGCTTTCGGTCGGACGGATCGATGAGATACAGGATGACATCAGCGTCTGCAAGTGCTTCCAGGGCAACAGTTCGCATGGATTCCTGAAGTGCGTACTTCGGCTCCAGCAAGCCCGGTGTATCGTGCAGGATGAACTGAATGTCCTCGCTAGTATGGATGCCGACCACGCGTTCGCGGGTGGCCTGAGGCTTCGGGCTCGTGATGGCGAGCTTCTGGCCCACGATCCTGTTGACGAGCGTGGATTTGCCGGCGTTGGGTCTGCCGACGATAGCGACTGTACCGGCTCGGGGCATGGTGGGGAAAAGACAGGTGTTAGGTGTTGGGGTGTCAGGTATTGGTTCGGGCTCGCATTCGGCCGGTCGTCTGGTCGCGTGGGGCACGTGGTACGCCCCCGCGCGATATCCCAGGCGCATCAGGTATTTGGCAGGTCGCAGTTGACGCCGCCCTGGCGCCGCCTCCCTAATACCTAACACCTAACACCCAAGAGCAGTTCGCGGCGCAGGGCGCCGCCCCCTAACACCTGATACCCAAAAAAGGAGACCCCCCGAAACACGAGGAATCTCCTTTTTAGAAGGTGCCGGCGACGGCCTACTCTCCCGCGCCCTCACGGGCGGAGTACCATCGGCGCTGTAGGGCTTAACGACCGTGTTCGGAATGGGAACGGGTGT
>DATGOL010000163.1:0-13140 GCA_035306065.1 Gemmatimonadales bacterium
CGACTTCGCGAGTCCATCGAAGAGCGGCGTGGCCCGCTGGTTCATGTTGCGCACTCCACGCGCAAGATGTGCGCCAGTTACTGAAGGAAGGCTGCGTACCGGCGTCTCCGGGCCGATGAATGGCGGCCATTCACCTAACGAAACCTCTTCCTGCAGAGCGGTCAGGGTTTGGCCAGGTGGTGTGTAGCTTTCGAGTCGAGGGGTGGTCGCCTTGCCATTCATAAATCAGTATCGTGTGATTGGCACCTTTCGGCAGGTGAGCCGCAATCGGACGCGTTAGGCCGTTTCGTAAAGCGAGGGATTAGCCTCGGCGGCAGATTCTTCCAGGGAATGGACGCAGCTGCGCTGCAGGCCTTGTTCAGGCGCCATCGGAGCATCGATGCCAGGAAGTTGGGTGTGTCGCGTTGAAGACCTGCATGCAGCGGTCGCATCGCTCGGGAGCGGAAGATTGTAACGTCCTCGACAGTACCGACTATTCCGAGTATGGCGAGTTTGCCCGTGGTACTTGCAGGTAAACCCTATGCGCGGCAGTATTGCCCTGCCCGCGCAGCCTTGGAGCACTCCACACACCGCGCACCTCGAGGGAGAACCACATGCGAATTCTGGGGATCGTTCTGATCGTCCTGGGCGTCATCGGACTCGTGTACGGCGGAATCAGCTACACGCGACGAAGCGAAACGGTAAGTGTCGGCCCGGTGAGCGCTACAATAAAGGAGCGCGAGTCGCTCCCCATTCCACCGGTCCTCGGTGCGGTCGCCCTGCTGGCCGGCATCGGCCTGCTCGTAGTCGGGAGTCGGAACAAAAGCTGACCTTCATAACGGCTGTGCAGCCAGTGAACCGCCGCCGCAACGAGCAGCGGCCGCATCGGAGCACGCAGCAACTGCGCACCGTTCGGCGTCCCGCCTCATATCTCTTTCCCGTTCCTACAGTGCCATGACTGCACGTTCCGATCGCGATCTCGAGCGGACCTACACGCGTTCGCAGTTCGTCGCGAAGCTGCGTCGTTTCGCGGATGCCCTTGAGCAGGGTAGTGCGTTCAATATCCAGGTTGCCAACGAGCGGCTTCGCGTTCCGGGCACTGCCGAGTTCAGCATCGAGCACGAGCGAGGGGACGGCGTTCAGGAACTTGAGTTCCAGATACGCTGGCCTGCGTCCAAGGACTGACGCGAGGTAGAACGAGGCCGGCATCACGCCGTTAACCTGCTTAAAAGTGGCCAGTGCCGACAGACGCGACGAATGATCGTGGCGCGCGTGAGGCGCCCGCCGGGTCGTGCACCCGTCGCCGGTGTCCGGGACTCGGCCAGGCGAAGTAGCGGCTAGCCACGATCGAACTGCTGCTTCAGAACATGCTTCCTCGCCTCACGATACATGTTGGCGAGGTCGGGCGTCAGGCGTTCGCGGCGGCTCACGTGCGAGCCCCACTGGCGGTTGATTGCGCGACGCTCGTTCATGAAGTCCTGCGCGCTCGCAACCTCACACGTTCAAGTGCCACAATCGCGTAAGCTCTGCGTCAGGATCCTCACCGTTCACACGACGCGCGATGTAGTTGCCGAGCGCAGGACCATGCTTGAACGCATGACCAGATCCGCCGCCCGCAATCCAGACATTCTCCATCTCCGGGTGGCGGTCGATCAGGAAGTGCTCATCCGCGGTGTTCTCGAGCTGACACACGCGATAGTGCACCAGCGGCTGCTTTGCCATGTCCGGGAATCGGAGTGCGAGGTACGCGCGTGCGCGGGCGATCGATTCTCCGGACGGAAAGCGCTCGTCGGTGTCGGGGTTGAACGTCTCGTTGCCGCCGGAAGGTGCGACCTTGAAACCCGCTCCGAAGACATCAGGGAACCCGTAGGTGCGCTGTCCCGACTCCGTCCAGTTTGGGAGGTTGGGATAGCTGAAGCGCGCGTCGCCAGCAGGTGGCCCGAACAGAAGCACGTCGCGGCGCACGACGCGAATACGATCGCCGAGCAATTCCGGGAAGAGCCGTGGCAACCACGCGCCGCACGCGAACACGAAGACATCGGCATTGAGTGTCTCGCCGTTGCCGAGCATAACGCTGGATATCGGACCCGTGGACGCTGGTGCCTGCACCTTGCCGATGATGACCCGGCCACCTTGCCTCGTCACGGTATCCGCAACCACGCGACACGCAAGGTTCGCTCGCAGTGCGAGCGCATCCGGTTCGTACATCGCCATCGCCAGCCCGTCGGGGCCGAACTGCGGCCACCGGTAACGGATCTCTGCCGCATCGAGGTACTCGTAAGGCAGCCCGCGCCTGTCGAAGATTGCCTGTGCATCCTGCATGGACGCTGTCACCTCCGGCGCCATCGAAAGGCGTCCTGCAGGCAGGGCGATCGTCACACCCCAGTCCTCCTGCCGTTCCATCCAGCGCTTTCGCGCGTCTACGGCAAGCCGGGTATAAACGTCACGTCGGCCGTAAGCGTAGCGTAGTCCGCGCGTCTCATCACCGGATGTAGCGCGGGCGCTGCCCGGCCCGTACGCATCAACGAGGGTAACGTCGAATCCCTGCTCGATGAGGTGCAGCGCGGTCCATCCACCGAACGCGCCTGCACCTACCACCACGGCACGCCCTGCCCCGAATGTGCGACGCGGAGTGGCAGCCTGCGCGGCGACTGTAGGAACGTTGCTTATGGCTGCGCTTCCCGCTGCAGCCCCCGCAACTGCAAGGAACTCGCGTCGCTTCATCATGTGTGCCGGTCGGAGCGATGGGAAAAACTACGGCCGTTCGCATGGTAGCAATGCGCGCGGAACGTCGCAACCGAATCCGGGCGCCAGTGGAGAGCGGGCCACACGCCTGACCGATAGTAAGTCGTTGGTGTGTGTAGCACCATTCGTCCACAGCGCCTGCCGAACGATGGAAGGGGCACCCGGCAGGGCGCCCCTTCTCACGTAGCTGTCACGCGCCACTCGTGCGTGCTGCAACGCTCGCTCAGCAGCTGACCCTGGTATTCCAGTCTTCGAAGATGCCGTCCGGGTTGTTGGCTCCGAACCATACGTGCAGTACCCAGGCGCCAACGTCAGGGTTCTCGTGCATGGTCTGCCCGAATACGACGGGTGCCTCAGGCGACAGGTCCTGAAAGACCAGGTACTCTGCGGCCACCAGCTTGAGTCCGTCCCGGTTGTTGGGACTCGGCGCGAACACGAGCAGTTCGGGGCGATCCCAGCGCACCTCGCTGTCACTCAACCAGTCCAGGTTTGCGTAGTGGTGCCCCATGCCGCCGGTTCCTGGCAGCTCGAGGCAGCCGGTGATGTCGGTCGTCCAGCCACCAGCCTGTGCTTTTGCGAGCGTGTGATACGGTGCCAGCAGCGCACGCAGTCGCGCGATCTCCGATGCAGGCACGGTGTTCATTCTCTTCATTGCTGCCATTGAGTGCCCCGCTGCGCCGACGGCGAGATTCACGTCGGGTGGGTCAGCCAACTCAGTGGTGCCGGCATCCGCGCAGGCGACGAGTAGTGCAAACGACAGGAGACCCGCGGCTTTCCTCGACAATTGCTCCTCCTGGCAAAAGGAACCGTGAGTGCCGAAAATTCGGCGGCTCACGATATCGGACACGGTTCGTCCTGTCAAGCAAGCTGTTCGTTATGCAGAACCTGCGACACATTGCTTCCCGAACCGTCGCGTTCGGGCGGCCATAACGAGTGCGTATTACACGCTTCCTGAGTTGTCGTGTGACAGAATGACTCAGCCTGATCGTGCGGCGGATGGTGTTATCGCGGTCCGAATTGCCCAACTCACGCTGGCTGACCCAGCCTTGTAGGCGTTATTGTTGCGACTACGCCGTTCATCCCGTCACTCCCAACTTTCATTCCAGATGTCGAACTCCGATCAGGCCAAGGTGGTTGCAGAAGCCATGACTGCACTGTGGAAGGGCGAGTTCCCGGCCACGGTGCGCGTGCTTTCCTCCGTTCGTGATGAGACGCGGGACTATCGCCCCGACGCGAAGTCCCGTTCTGCGTGGGAAATTGCAGTTCACGTGGCAACTGCCGATGTCTGGTTCGTCGAGAGCGTGAAGAAAGGCGTCTTCCAAATGGACCCTGAAGCGACGAAGAAGGCCGAAGGCCAGTTCCGGACGGTGAGCGACGTGGTGGCCTTTTACGAAGAGAAGATGCCCGAAGCCATCCGCGGGCTGCGCGAACTCACCGGCGATCAGCTGGCCGAGGAACTGGACTTTTTCGGCATGATGAAAATGTCCCGGGCTGCCTGGATCGGCTTTGCGAACAACCACAGCGTCCATCATCGCGGGCAGCTTTCCGGCTATCTCCGTGCGCTCGGGGCGAAGGTTCCGGACATCTACGGTCCGAGCGGCGACGCCGAGTAGGGATGCGCTCCGGAGGATCTGGAGGAGGTTCGCACCCGGTGGCCCGGGGCGCGGTTATGGAAGCGGGGCCACGCGCTGCTGACGCCCCAGTACCGACCGAGGCGGGAATCATCTACATTTCACGGCTTCCGGGGCGCGCCTGATTTTGGGCGGCGCCCTGGAGCGGCCAGGTAGCTCAGTTGGTAGAGCAGCGGACTGAAAATCCGCGTGTCGGCGGTTCGATTCCGTCCCTGGCCACGTGCCTAAGCAACAGTCAGTAATGAAGAAGCGCCCGGAACTATATTCGGGCGCTTTTTTTCGTGAGTGTGGGAGGGGTGAGGGTCAAACTCAGGGGAATGCGGACCACAGACCCTCCATAAAGGTGTTAGCGCTCGACAACTATCGCACGTGCTCGAAACAGCACCGGCTCCATCTCGCTTTCCCCATACCCCCACAAGTAGCCACGCACGTCATCATATCCGATTAGTTGCTGGCGTCCCTTCAATGACGAAATCGGGACAGCTCGTTCGACAACCGAAAGTGGGGCGACACGCGACCTATTGCACCGGCACCATGCGCATTACCACCACGTGTGGTTCGTTGAACTCGCCGCTGCCGACGCCAACGACGCGATCGCTTCCCACCCAGGACTCCAGGCCGAGCCGGATGTCGCGCGGCCAGCGTGCACGCATAACGAGGTTGCCGTCCGTGTCGAACACGTCTGCCTCACGAGGCTCCCCATCTGCAGTGGTGCGTTCCACCCAGAGTCTGCCGGCAGTGTCGAACTTCAGGCCCGCCAGAGGTGGCTTCGTGGCCGGAGTGCTGAATGGGATCTCCACGCCTCTTGTCCTTGCTGCCGTGAGCGTGCTGTCGGAAATACGCCGTTCTCGATCAGAGAGAGAAACGGGCGAGATCCGGACGTCGATCGCATGACGCAGGGAACCATCAACCGAGTAGCGCTCCACGCGCGGCACGGACGTCACCGCACGCGCCCAGTCACCACCAGGGGCGTACGTCGTTACGAAGGAAGGCCCGAACGGCTGGTAGAAGTACCAGACCGACAGCATTCCTCCCTCCCGCTCCCGCACCATGTGCACCGCGAGGCTGTCATCCGACGGTTCGGTCACCATCGTGCGCGTGAGTAGCGTGGGAACAGCCTGGGCGGCATCATCCACGATGCCGTGCCCCCGCAGCATTTGATTTTCCGGCGTCAGGATTCGTCCGACAACCACCAGCCTGGCCGAATCATCGAATACCAGCGGTGCCCAAAGACCGCGTGCGCCCGCCATCTCCGCCGGCACGAGCACGGTGCGCTCGTATACCGCCGAGGATTCTCCTGTGAGGTAAACATTGAATCGCCCATTGCCCACGTCTCGCACCCAGAGTGCGCCGTCAGGCCCTGTTGCAATACAGCACGGGCGGCGCACCTCGCCCGGACCCTCTCCCTCACGAGCGAAACTGTAAAGGAATTCTCCGTTCTCCGAGAACACTCGCATGTCGTGGTTCATCGCATCCGCCACGACTATCCGGCCATCCGCGTCGAGCAGCACGCCGCCGATTCTGCCGAACGTGTCGGGGCCGTCGCTGTTCGAATCGCCGAGCCTGAGAATCTCCTGCAGCTCCACGTGAGGCACGTCGGAGTCGCCCGAGTGGTCAGCCTCGCCCGAGGCGCACCCAACGGCGAGGATAGCTGCGACACAGAGCGTCAAACGACCGCCGTGAAGTGTTGTCACCGTTGTGTGCGTGGTTAAGGAGTCCTGGCCGCTGACTTTTACTCGCCCGCGCCGAGCCTCACGCCGCCTCCACTGCCTCCGCAGCATCGAGCGCGTCATGCTCCGCCATCTCCTCCGGCGTGAGCTTCGCAATCGTGAAGCCGGTGAATCCGTAGCTTGCCGACACCAGCGGATTGATCAGGTTGAAGAACGCAAAGGGCGCGTAAGCGAAAGTGGCTACGCCAAGCGTCTGCGCCATGAACGCACCGCACGTGTTCCACGGCACCAGCGGCGAAGTCAGCGTACCTGCATCCTCGAGCGCTCGCGAAAGGTTCTTGGGATGCAGCCCGCGCCTGCGATACTCAGCACGGAACATCCGGCCCGGAACCACTATCGCGATATACTGATCGGACGCAATCACATTCGCACCGAATGCAGTAACCAGCGTGGCACCAATCAGGCTCCCCGTACCGCGCACGCCACGCAGTATCGTGGCTGCAAGCCTCTGCAGCAGACCGGTGCTCTCCATCACACCGCCGAACATCATCGCCGAGAGGATCAGCCACACGGTGGAAAGCATGCTCGACATGCCGCCGCGTGTAAGCAGCTCGTCCAGTGCCTCGTTGCCTGACGAAATGCTGTACCCGTCGAACAACGCGATCCACGAACCCTTCAGCAGGTTGCCGAAGGTTCCCATCTCCGATTCGCCCGCAAGGCCGAGCACCGCGGGCTGCTGGAAGAGCATCGCGAATACGCAACCGATCAGCGAGCCAATCAGCAGCGCGGGGAACGCCGGCATCTTTCTCACCACCAGCACGAGCACTATCACCGCCGGCAGCAGCATGTGCGGACCGATGGCGAAATGCTCCCGCATGCCGCTCATCAGGCCTTCGAGCTGGGCTGTCTCGGTGGGCGCCGGAGACATGATCCCAAAGGCAATGAACAGCAGCAGCGCAATCGCATAACTCGGCCCCGTGGTCCACGCCATGTGGCGGATGTGCGTGAACAGGTCCGTACCCGCCATTGCCGGTGCGAGGTTCGTCGTGTCGGACAGCGGCGACATCTTGTCCCCGAAATACGCGCCGGAAATGATCGCGCCCGCCGCAAGCCCGAGATTGAGGTCCTGGGCTACGGCGATTCCGACCAGCGCAACTCCTACGGTGCCCGCCGTAGTCCAGGAACTGCCGGTAGCCAGCGCCACGAACGAACAGATGATGCAAGCCGCCGCATAGAAAATGGCAGGCGTGAGAAACATGAGACCGTAGTAGATCATCGTTGGCACCACGCCACCGAGTATCCACGTTCCTATCACGGAGCCCACCACCAGGAGGATCAGGATGGCGGCCATGGACATGGAGATGCCCTTCACTATGCCACGCTCCACTTCCTTCCAGGTGTACCCGTTGCGCAGCGCCACTATGGCGCCCGTTGCCGCGGCCAGGATGAGCGCTATCTGGTTGGCGCCGGAAGACGCGCCGTCACCGAACATGTAGACGGCTGAGGCAAGCAGACCCACCAGCACCAGTACCGGTAGAAGTGCCTGCCCGAGGGTTGGCTCACGTTTCATGGTGTGCGATCGCGCGGGATGAGGGGGCCGCGCCGAGGCGAGCGGTCGCCTGGCAACTGTCACGGTGAAATACCTATGCGATCGTGACAATGTAAAGCTTCGAAGCGAGGCGGGCGCTGCGGATTGTGAGGATCAACTGCTCCGGAGGTGCCCGGTCGGGGCCGGTGCGACCGCGCGCCGATGCCCTGCGGCGACACCGACGCGCTGGCCAACCGCTAACTTGGAGCACCGGCGCGCGGCCGTCCTGCCCGCTGTCGGAAACCCTCGACGCCGCTGCTGGAGCGCCGCGTTCGCCAGGTTGAACACCTCTCCATCCTCTCCGTGTCCGATCGCAAGATTTTCATCGTGCTGGGCCTGTCCGCCCTTGGAGCACTCGCACTTGGCGCCTTTCTCGCCGATCGGGCACTTCGCAACGCGAATGACCGGGTAGCTCGCACCACGGCAGCTGCCGAGTCGGCGTTTGGTGATTCCGCAGCACGCAATGACCTGCAGTCCGCGCTCGACTCCCTGGTGCTGGTGGCAGCAGGCGACAGCGGCCGCGCCGGCATCGCCGTACGCGACGTACGCTACGGAGTGCAGCTGCTGGCCGGAAGCCATGACACCACGTCCGGCTACCCGATGATGAGCGTGTACAAGGTGCCCATCAGCCTGGCGGTGCTGGCAGATGATGCCGAGGGTACGATAGCGCTGACGGACACGGTGGACTTCAGGGCAGAGGATGTGCGGGCGTTCCACAGTCCGTTGAGCGAGGCCCATCCGAGCGGTGGCATTCGCCTGACGATCGACTCGCTGGTCGGGCTGGCGCTTCGCACGAGTGACAACGCTGCCAGCGATCTCCTGCTCGGCATTGCGGGCGGCCCGGAGGGAGTGAACTCGCGGCTGCGCAAGCTGAACATCGAGGGCATTCGTGTAGACCGGTCCGAGCGCGAACTTGCGTTCGACATGCTTGGAGTAGAGGGCAGTGTACGCGACCGGGCACTTACATATGCACAGTGGGACTCGCTGTCAGATGCGACGCCTGACGAGCGTGCTGCCGCCGCGCTCGACTCATTCGTGAATGATGCACGTGACAGCGCAACGCCTGCCGCAGCCGCCACGCTGTTTGCCGGCATGGCTACCGGCGCACTGTTGCCGCCGCCGCATACGGACCGGATGCTTGCCGCGCTGCGGGAGACGGCTTCGCCTCCGCGACTTCGCGCAGGTATACCGGAAGGATGGCGGGTATGGAGCAAGTCCGGTTCGTCGCTGTCGGCGGGTGGTCGTACCGGTGCATACAACGACGTTGCGCTCGTTGAGCTATCTGGCGGGCGTTTCGTGTCTATTGCGCTCTTCATTGCAGGCAGCGAGCTGGCGAACGAGGAGCTTGCGGCGGTTGCGCGTGCAGTGGCCGAAGCCGTTGCAAGGAACCACTCGGGTCGCTAGGCCACACGAACGCACGTGAGCGAACTGCCATGACATTACTGGGCGATTCCGACCTGGACATCACGCGCCTCGGTTTCGGGACGTGGGCTATCGGCGGACCCGGCTGGGTATCGGGGTGGGGCACGCAGAATGACGACGAGTCCGTACGCGCAATACATCGTGCCCTGGAGCACGGGATCAACTGGATCGATACCGCGGCGGTGTACGGCCTGGGGCACGCGGAGGATGTCGTCAGGCGCGCCCTCGATGAGTGGAGCGGGCCACGGCCGTACGTCTTCACCAAGTGCGGACTCGAATGGGATGCCGATGGCGACGTGAGGCGCGTGATCAGCGCAGACAGGATACGTGCCGAGTGTGAGGACAGCCTGCGCCGGCTGAACGTGGACGTGATTGACCTGTACCAGATCCACTGGCCCACGAAGGTTCCGGGAGAGATCGAGGAAGCGTGGGAGACAATGCAGGCGCTGCGAGAGGAAGGAAAGATTCGCTGGGCAGGAGTGTCCAACTTTGATGAAGAGCAGCTGGCACGGGTGAATGCAATTGCGCCGGTTACTTCGCTGCAGCCGCCGTATTCGCTGCGTCGTCGCGGCATCGAGGAGCGAGTTCTCCCCTACTGCGTGGAGCATGGGATTGGCGTGATAGTGTACGCGCCAATGTTCTCGGGGCTTCTATCGGGCGCCATGACGCGCGAGCGTGCGGCATCTCTTCCGGACGATGACTGGCGGTCGCGTCATCGGGAGTTTCAGCCGCCGTTGCTCGACCGGAACCTGAAGCTGGTGGAGCGCATGCGTGAGGCAGGTGCGCCGCACGGGAAGAGTCCAGGCGAGATCGCCATTGCGTGGACATTGCGCAACCCGGCGGTGACTGCCGCGATAGTTGGCGGGCGCAGTGCGGAGCAGGTAGACGGGGTGGCAGGCGCGTTGAATGTTCCAGAGGTGGACTGGGCGGCGCTGGAGGAGTACGCGGGTTAGCGGAATGCAGAATCGGGAGCCGCACATGGTGCGGCTCCCGATCTCACAAAGCCCGGTGCTCTAGTGTGGCCCGTTACCGCGCCACTCCAATATCGCTCGTTACGCTGCCCACTCGTCTTCGAGGGTCTTGGCTTCCTCGGCGTTGCGAAGGCGCTCCAGTGCACGATCGCGAAGCTGGCGTACACGCTCGCGCGTGATGCCGAACCTTTCCGCTATGCTCGTGAGGGTGAGCGACTCCTCGCCGTCGAGGCCGTAGTACATGCGCAGGATGGCGCGCTCGCGAGGCGGCAGGATCTCCATCGCGCGACCGATGGCATCACGCTGTGACTCCTGCTCGAGGTCGGCGATCACGTCTTCCGAGTCATCGTCCGGCGATGCGATCACGTCACCCAGGGTGCGCGAACCGTCGCGTCCGCGGCTGCCACGCATGGGCTCGTCGAGCGAATGCGCGGTGGCGAGCACGGGGCGCAGAGCACGCACCATGTCGATCGGCACCTCACTGGCGGCAGCGACCTCTTCATCGTTTGGCGCGCGGCCGAGTTCCTCGTGCAGCCTGGATTCAGCGCGCGAGATGCGACCAACGTCTCCACCCCTGCCGAGTGGCAGGCGAACCAGGTGACCCTGCTCGGCCAGCGAGGCGAGGAGAGCCTGGCGAATCCACCATACGGCGTAGGAGATGAAGTTTACGCCAACGTCCGGGTCGTACTTGTCGGTTGCGCGAAGCAGCCCCGAGTTAGCCTCGGACACGAGGTCCTCGAGGTTCACGCCGCGGTGCTGGAACTTCTTGGCAACGGAGAATGCGAACCGGAGGTTGGCGCGCACGAGCTCGCCGCGGGCGGCTTCGCGTTCGTCTTCGGAGCGATTCTCGTCGCGCATGACGCGGGCGAGGTCCTTCTGGGCGTCTGCGGAGAGCACGGGAATGCGCGAGAGTTCGGCGATGTAATCGTCGAGCAGCTCGAGCGACGGGCCGGTGCTGGCAGCGGGCGCGATGCGTGCGGTGGCGGGAGTGGCGCGGGTGCGCTTGCGGGTGGTACGCGTCGTAGCGTCAGACATATCTATATAATCTCCGGTCGGGCCGCACTCGGGAGCGAGGTTCCCAGGTGCTGGAGCGTGGCTTTGCAAACGGCACTGACCGCGCCTCTGGCGACGGAAACGGACGTAACCCGCATAATTGTGAACAGGCCACGCGCCAACTCCGGGCCTGAAGGGCTGGGTGGAGTGGCGCGTGGATCTGTGGAAAGCGTGCGGATCGCGAGCGTTCGCGGTGTCAGTGCCTGGAGCGCCAGCGCGTGGGATTACGTGCGGGCGTTCGTGCGTTTATACAATTATCTAAACGCATTGGTTCCGCTAGGGGGTAGCGGAAAAAAGTGGAATTTTGTGGTCGGCTTTCCACTTTCACCCCGAGGGGGTGAAGGTCGCTATGCCTCTCCGCGCTGCCCGGTGAGCGTGGGCGGGAGCTGGAGCCTGGCGGCGAGAGTCGCCATGTACTGCCGGGCGACCGAGGGCACGTAGCTGTAGTAGACGAACTGGCCGTCACGGCGAGTATCTACCAGCCCAGCCAGGGAGAGTTCCTTCACGTGGTGGGAGACAGTGGCCTGCTTCACCGGAAGGTCGCTGCAGAGGCGCTGGCAGGCGATTTCGCCGTGGGCGGCGATGATTTCCAGGATCGAGAAGCGTCTGGGGTCTGCCAGGGCCTTGGACACGCGGGCGAACTGCTCTTCGGAGAGCGTGGGTGCGGCAAGTGCGTGAATCTCGGGACGCAGCAGGGTATGCGAGGCCTCCATCCCGCTATCCCCGTTACCGGTGGCGGTAGAGGGGGCGTTGGCCGCTGAGCCCGGATTGGCGCCTTCCGAGGCAACACCGGTGGCATCACCCGTGGCGTCCGCGAAAGCGGACGGTGGGGCCTCGTATGATGCTGCCGGCTTGCGGTAGACAGACGGGGTAGAGCTCATGCGGGTGCGTCTCCTGCTGGGTCTGGTTCTTCTCTCGGTTACAGATGAATAGATAACCGTCGAAGAACAGCGGCGGGAGAGAGAGGGGCAGAGTGACTGCTGCTGACTGCGAAACACGGGAGCATGGCGAGCGTAGGGGTTGGGAACCCGAAACCAGTTGGGGAGAGATGAATTCTTCGCGTACCGTTCCCTGCGCACTCGCGCTGGCAGTGCTGCTTCTGGCGGCCGCCACTCTCGACACCACTGCAGCCAGTGCCCAGAGCCTGGACCTCACCGTCAACGATGTTGGCGTGAGTTTCGGCGACTCACCGCGGATTCAGGGGTTGCGTTTCAACTACCGGGATCGGCGATTGGAGGAGGTGAACGGGCTCAACGCAACGATCTGGTATCCGTACGACAATGCGGTCGGCGGGCGTGTGACTGGCATTGCGCTTGGATTGCCGGTAACCGGTGCGCGCAATATCACCGGAATCTCATTGGGGTTTGGTGGAGTAGGAGCAGGCGAGCGACTGACCGGAATTGGTGTGGCGGCCCTGGGCATTGGCGCTGGTAGCGAGCTGCGCGGCATAATGGTGGCCGCCGGTGTGGGCTCGGGCGGCGACATCGTGGGCATTGGCCTGGGCGGACTTGGAGCAGGTGCCGGAGGTGATGCACGCGGAGCCCTGGTCGGAGGGTTGGCCGCTGGCGTTGGCGGGAGTGCGAGAGGCATAGCGCTGGCCGGGCTCGCAGCGGGCGCTGGCGGCTCGCTCGAGGGGATAACGATGGCGGGGCTGGCAGCTGGAGCAGGCGGTTCGCTTCAGGGAGCAACGCTGGCCGGGTTGGCGGCCGGTGCCGGTGGCAACCTGCGTGGAATTTCGGCGGCCGGGTTGGCTACGGGTGCCGGCGGCGACGTGCAAGGCCTCTCGGTGGCGGGGTTGGGGTTTGGAGCCGGCGGAGATGTAAGCGGGATTACCCTGGCAGGTCTTGCGGCCGGTGCGGGCGGAAGCCTTCGCGGCATCACGATGGCGGGTCTGGCCGCGGGCTCGGGCGGTGAAATTGCCGGAGTCACGGTAGCTGGCGCGGCCGTGGGTTCAGGCAACGAAGTGCGTGGCCTCACGGTGGCTGGAGGTGTTGTGGCTGCGCCGCGTATCCGGCACCTCACGATCGGCGGCCTGGGTGTGGCTGCGCGACATGCGAGCGGTGCGAGTCTCACGGCCGGCT
>DATGOL010000164.1:0-7154 GCA_035306065.1 Gemmatimonadales bacterium
TGAGCCTGATAGACGAAACGTCGCGAATGCTGCACCGACGCTTCGCCGCCCTCGATGCCAGGGGCAGAACGGAATACCCGGAAAGCAAGAGGGCGGCAACAAAGTTGCCGCCCTCCCTAACCTCTAACACCTGCCCAAAGCGCTTCACACTCCTAAAAAATGCTCAGATTCAAGTACTTCCTGGGATTCCCCTTCACATCCAGCGTCAGTGAATCCAGCCGCGCCACGAGTCCCCTCAGGTCCGTGTACAGTCCCGGGTCGTGAAGCAGCTTCGCGAGTGTTCCCCCGCCGCTGTCAGCCGCTGCAAGCACCGTGTTCAGCTTCTGTGCGGTGGTGCGGAGTTCGGAGGTGAGCACTTCTGCGTTTGCAGTGGTGCGCTGCAGGTTGCGCACGGTGCTGTCCAGCTGCGCAGAGTCAAGCGCAGAGATCGAGCGGCGCAGTGCGGCGTTCGTCAGTGTGAGTTCCTGCGACTGCTGTACCGCAATCTCCGCAAGCTGCTTCATGAGCGCATTGGTGGATGCCAGTGTCGAACGCAGGTCCTCGATCCCGCCGTTCTCTACGAGCTCTACGCTGAACTTGTCGGCAACGTCCGATACCGAGCGGCCAATGGAGTCCACGCGGCTCATCAACTCGTCCAGGCCCGGGGTGCCCGGCCCAACCGGCAGGGTGTCGCCGGCCGGCGTGTATTCCGTTACCGCGCGCTCAGGGGTGAGCGCGATAGCCTGGTCACCGAAAATGCCAACCGGTACTACCGTGGCGGTTGAGTTGATCGGAATGCCGTAGCCGTCGCTGATCCGCATCTCCACCACGATCGTGCCGTTAGGGTCCAGCTTCGCTTCGGCCACGTAACCCACGTCAATGCCCGCAAGCATCACGGGCTGTCCCTTGCTCAACCCCGCGCCCCATGGGAAGCGGGCATACAGCGGATAGCCCTGCTCGAATCCTCCGCGAACCAACCAGATGGTGCCAACTATGCCGACCGCAACGGCGATCACGAGTAGGAGGCCTACCAGTGCCTCGTCTGTTCTGCGTCTCATGCCTGAATGAACGGTGCAAGCAGTGCCGCGATTATCCCGTCGAACACGAGGATCGTCACGGATGCAATGACCACGGCCTTCGCCGTGGAGCTGCCGACGCCCTCGGCGCCAGCTCCGGATACGGTATAGCCCTCATACGAACAAACGAATGCAATGGCACCACCATAAGCCGTGGCCTTTATGAGGCTGTAGACAAGCTGGAAGGGGGTGAATGCCAGGCGCAGCCCGGAAACGAAGTCGGCAGACGTCACGTCCGTCGCGAAGATCAGCGTGAGGTACGCACTCAGTATCGCTATGGCATCGGCCAGCATCGTGAGGGCCGGGAGCATCACCAGCGCAGCCAGCAGACGCGGGAGCGCCAGGTATGCCACGGGGTCATAGGCCAGCGTCTCCAGTGCGTCTATCTGCTCGGTCACGCGCATGGTGCCTATTTCAGCCGTCATTCGTGCGCCAACGCGGCCGGTGAGCACGAGACCCGTGAGAAGCGGACCAAGTTCCAGCACGATGCTCTGCCGCGCAATGAGGCCCACCACGGACAGCTGAACGCCGCCGAAGAGCTGATAGCGGGTCTGGAATGCCGTAACGCCGCCCAGAAATGCGGCCACGATGATCACGAGGGGAAGGGAGCCAACACCTATCGAGCGCATCTGGCGGATGGTCTCCCGTCCCCAGGTAGACGGATCTGCAAGCCCTCGTATGAGATCGCGTGCGAAGTAGCCTCGGCGTCCGGCGTCGCTCATTACTTCCAGCGCACCGCGTCCCACCCGGCCGAGCAGGCGCTCCACGACGCCCCGGTCCCGAGGCGCGGTGGTACGCGGCGTGGTGTGCGCCGGTGCCGTCAAGTGCGCACCCTCCACATGAGTACCAGGCCCACCACCCCGAACAGGAGTCCCGGAATCCACGCCGCAAGTTCAGGCATAATCACGCCGCTGGAACCAATGGCACGTGTGAGCTGGATGAGGAGGAGAAAGAGGATGGTAGTGCCGAGGCTTACCCCGATACCATATGCGGCACCGCCACGTTGCGAACTCGTGGCAAGGGGTGCTCCGAACAGTGCGATGATCATGCAGGTAACCGGAATTGCAAGCTTCAGCATTCGTCCAACACGCAACTTGTCAGCATTGCCGCCCGATCGTTCCAGCGTCGCGATGTAATCACCCAGGTCGTCGTACGACAACTCCTCGGGATCGCGCTCGTGCGACAGCAGGTCTCGCGGAGCAACGTCCATCCCCCTGGCGAGCGACGAGTCGAACTTCACGGCGAAGTCTGCCCCGGTGTCCGGAACCACATGAAGATATCCGTCTCGCAGCAGCCAGCCGCGCTCCCGGTCGTATTCCCCTGCGTCTGCGGTGAGTACATAGCTGGGGAACTCGGGACCGCTGCCGCGTCGTTCCAGCTCCAGTCCCTGCAGCGTTTCATAGCGTCCGTTCAGCTGCGTGATCTTGTACACCCGTCCGCCATCGCCAGCGATTGCGAAATTGAACCGCTGTGATGACGTGGTGAACTGTGATTCGCGCAGCAGCTCTGCGCGCCGCTGGTTGGTGGTGGGTGATATCTCGCCAATCAGAAGTCCCAGCCCGGTAGCGAATACCGATCCCACGAGGATCGGCATGATCAGCCGATAGAAGCTGATGCCGGATGCCTTTGCCGCGGTGATCTCCGAGTGACGCGTGAAGGAGCCGATGGAAAACACCGTGGCGAAGAGCACCGCGGCCGGCATAACGAGAAACGCTGACTCCGGGAGCCAGTACAGGTAGGCGAGCGCTATGTCTCCCTTGGGAAGACTGCGCTCGAGGTACTTGTCCAGGTTGTCCGTGAGGTCAATGACGATCGTGAGCACCGGGAAGCCGATAGCGGATACGAAAAAAATCCGCCAGAACTCGCGAAACACGTATCGGTCGAGCGGCCCCAGGATGCCGCGAACGGGAAAACCGGCCATGCCCGTCAGGCGGGAGTTCCGGGTCTCAGTCCAGCTCCAGCCCGCCTGGAGAACCTGCCGCGCACAGTATCCAGCCATTCGCGCCAGTCTCCGCCACGTGCCGTCGATGCCTCACGACCCATGCGCGCGATCATCAACAGGCCTATGGCCGCGAAGATGATGTTGGCACCCCACATGGCCAGGAATGGCGGCACGTTGCCGCGGTCCGCGAGAGATTCGCCGCCAATGAGCCCCACGTAGTACAGCGCGAATACCACTATGCTGATGCCGAGCACGAGTCCCACGCCGCCGCGCGGAAACCTGAGTGCCAGCGGTGCACCGAAGAGCACGAACACCATGCATGCAGCCGCGAGCGCGAACTTCTTCTCGATCTCCACCTGCATCTGCCTCACGTTGCGTTCGCTCTGGCCGAGTCGTACGGCAGACGATTCAATGAGGCTGGCGACGGTGCTCGCAGTAAGGAGACGTGCCGATGCCTGCGGAGCGGGTCGTGTCGCCCCGCCTGACGAAGAATCGGCCGCGGACTCCTGCAGCGCTGCCGAACTGCTCACTGCGCCCTGCGCCTGGGCCTCGCCAGGCAGGATCCACGCAATCGCCTTGCAGTACAGCGTGCCCAGCCCGAATGACGCCTCCGAGGCCGCAACCACCACTGTATCCTCGGGGCTCCGTGGTGGTGCCGGCTCGCCCAGCGCGAGCAGACGTGTCATTTCCACCAGGGTGCGTTCAAGTGTCGCCTGCCCCCGGCTGTGCTCACCCACCGACTTCGCAGCTTCCTCCTGCATCTCGCAAACGGACATCTCGCGATCGGTCTTGTAGGTGCGGTCGTTGCTGCGCTCCAGCTGGTTGCCCACGTCCTTCACGCGAATGAACTGCGTTTCGAAGAAGATCCGCTGCAGCTCGCCGCGCCTGTTGCCAGCAGGGAGCTCCTGCACGGCACCGTCGTAAAGCGTCATTACCAGGTCACCGCCGTCTGCAGCGAAGGCGAGCTCGCCGCTGTCGGCGTGGATGGTGCGTCGGGCGGTGGGGTTCTCGAGGGAGTAGATCACCACCTCGTACATGCGGTTGGTTCCGCGCGGAATGCGCCCCGCGCGCAGGTACAACCGCCCCTCGCTCACCGGATTGATCACCTGCTCGTTCAGCGCGAACGTGGGCTTCACCCGCGCAATGTCCTGCTGAAGGGTGGCAAGGCGGTGGTTCGCGTTAGGGAGGACGAAGTCATTGAACCACACCATTCCCAGCGACAGCACGAATGCCGCGAGAATCACCGGGGCCATGAGGCGCGGCATGCTCACGCCGCTCGCCTTGAGCGCCGTGATCTCGCTCTCCGATGACAGCCTGCTGAACGCGTACAACGTGGCAACGAGCACTGCCATGGGCAGCGTCATGGCCACAACGAACGGCAGCGATAGCATGAAGAACTCCCCTATCACGCTCCAGGGCAGTCCCTTGCCCACGAGCCGGGCAAACTGCTTGGCCACGTAATTGAGCAGCAGGAGCGATGTGAGCGCGGAAAGCGCGAACACCAGCGGTCCTGCATGCTCCCGCAGCACGTACCTGTCTATGATCTTCACGAATCGTGTCGGGGGTGGCGACACCTGCTGGCACGCTCAGGCTGTTCAAACGGCGCGTCAGTGCCCTGGCGTGTCGTTCGCCAACTGGCGCCCGTTGAAATCCGGTGGTCCTGTCACCGGGGCGGGGGGTATATTCCTGCACCGGACGAACCGAACAAAGGTAACCGGTCACTGAATACACCGCTCCTCACCCGCCGTTCATGTCGCGCCACCACAAACACGTGATTCTCCCCCTCGTGATGCTCGCCGTTGCCTGCGACAATCCGGCCCCGGAGCCGCCCAGCTTCGATGGCGCGCGAGCACTCGAGTATGTGGCCGAGCAGCTGGCCTTCGGTCCGCGCGTTCCCGGGTCCGAGGGGCATCGGCAAATGGGCGACTGGCTCGTGGAGCAGATGGGCCAGCGTGCCGACACCGTGATCGAGCAGACCTGGGTGCATGTCACCGCCGCTGGCGACTCGCTGCCCATGCGCAACGTGCTCGCGAGGTTCCTGCCGGACGCACCTCGCCGCATTCTCTACGTGGCGCACTGGGACACCCGGCCCGTTTCCGAAAAGGCAGACGCCGCGCGCAGGAACATCCCCGTGCCGGGCGCCAACGACGGAGGCTCCGGCGTGGCGCTGCTCATGGCCATCGCCGACGAACTCAGGAAACAGCCGCCCGGTGTGGGAGTGGACCTGCTCTTCACCGACGGCGAGGACTACGGCAACTTCGACCGCGACGAAGACGTCCTGATCGGCGCGCGGCACTTCGCCCAGAACCTTCCCGAGTCCGGCTACAACCCGATGCTCGGCGTCGTGTGGGACATGATCGGCGACGCCAACCTCCGCATCTACCAGGAGGACTACTCCCTGCGCGCCGCGCCCGAAGTGGTAGACCGGGTGTGGCGCGCTGCGCGCGAGCTCGGGTATGGCGACATCTTCGTTGACTACTCGCAGGGCGGCGTGACGGACGATCATGTGCCCATGCAGCAGGCCGGACTGCGCGTGATCAGCGTGATTGACCTGGACTACCCTCCGCACCACACGCCGGACGACACGCTGGACAAGGTGTCTGCCAGGTCGCTGCAGGTGACGGGCGAGGTGGCGATGGCGGTGATCAGGGGCGTGTAGAGCTGCGGCGACGCAACCGTCGGCGCCACAAAGCAATCAAATGATGCCGGCGGCCGGTCGCATACGCGCTACACTGCGCCCATGCCCACCCCCGCAGAACGCAAGGCACTCGCCTTCATAGCGTGCGTGGGGCTGCTCGGTGCAGGCGCTCGCGTGCTGGCCGCCCGCAGCGCGGATCACGAAGACCGGAACAATCCGGCGCTGATCGCGCAGCTCCGGTCTGCGGATTCCGCGGCTGAGGCCAGGGCTGCCGGAAAGGCAGGCTCGCGCGCCAGGGCGAGTGCACCGAAGGAGCCCGAGGCGCCCCTCGTTATCGACGTGGACGTCGCTGCAGCCATCGAGCTGGATCGTCTTCCGCGAATCGGTCCCGTTCTGGCGGCCAGGATCGTCACTGACAGGGAAACGAACGGCCCATTCGGTTCGCTCGCGGAGCTCGAGCGCGTCTCGGGGGTGGGGCCGAAGCTGGCCGAGACCATCCGGCCCTACGTGACGTTTTCGGGGAGGCCGCGTCCCAAGGATGTCGGCCCCTCGGTCCGTCCCTCTGCTTCGGGACGGAGAGAGTCCGGCCCTCCGCGTTCCGGCACGGTGCGTCCCTGATGGGGCGTCGCCAGCAGGCGTGGGACCAGTTGCACCTCAGGCGACATAAATGGCCTCTCCCGTCAGCTCGAACAACAGTACACGGCCCGCACCTGCTTCCGGGACACCCGGCCAGCCGCATGAAAGGCTGGGCGATATGCTCATTCGTGAGAAGTTGGTGACGGGGGAGCAGCTGCAGCGCGCGCTCAACGAGCGCAAGACCAACGGACTCCGCATCGGGTCTGCTCTCGTGAAGCTCGGCTACGTCACGGAGCTGGACCTCACTCGCGCCCTGGCCCGGCACTATCGAATGCCGGCGGTGGATCTCTCCAAGCACCAGGTGGATCCGCGCATCGCGCGCCTGGTGCCTGCCGAGATCGCCCAGAAGAACGTTCTGCTGCCGCTGCGCCGCGAGGGACGAACGCTGACCGTTGCCATGGCTGATCCTGGCGACGTGGGCGTTGTGAACGAGCTCAAGTTCCGCACGGGGATGGACATCTTCCCGGTGATCGCGGGCGAGGGACTGCTGCGCGAAGCGATCGAGAAGGTGTATGAGAGTGCCGGCGCGAATGAGGCAGCCATGCAGTCAATGCTGGATGACCTCGTGGCCGACCTCGATCAGGACGTGGAGGTTGTGGAGGAAGAGGACGATGACGTCTCGGTGGCCGCGCTTACAGCGGCCGTTGACGAGGCGCCCGTCGTCAAGCTCATCAACGCGATCCTCACGGATGCCGTGCACCGCGGTGCATCGGACATCCACTTCGAGTGCTTCGAGCACGAGCTGCGCGTGCGCTACCGCATTGACGGTGCGCTGCTGGAGGTGATGAAGCCTCCCTTCAAGATGAAGGCTGCGCTCATCTCGCGCTTCAAGATCATGGCGAACCTCAACATCGCCGAACGCCGCGTGCCGCAGGACGGGCGC
>DATGOL010000165.1:0-5804 GCA_035306065.1 Gemmatimonadales bacterium
ACGGATCCAGCGTCGCGTACGCGAACTTGTCGATGGTGACGTTCATGACGAAACCACCGTGCTGCTCGGAGAACGGCGACACATCGGTACCGCCGCCGGCGAGCCCCAACCGCAATGGCGCGCGCGAACGGATGATCATGCCTCACCTCGCTTTCCGAGCATGAAACCTTGCAACGCCTTCGAAAGTGCGCCCCGGGAGAAGCGGGATGCCGCAAACGCCGCGCCCGCGCGCGATGCCTCACACCACGCACGATCGTCCTCGAGCAGGCGAATCACGGCGCCCGCCATCCCATCCGCATCATCAACAAGACTTGCCACCTGTTCCAGGCCAGCCAGTCCCTGCGACCCGACCATGGTGGTGACGAGCGGAACTCCTTGCTGGAGCGCTTCAACCACTTTCCCTTTGATGCCTGCACCATAGCGAAGCGGCACCACGGCGACGCGAGCCGCCGCGTAGCGCCGCGCCAACTCCGCGTCTTCGACATACCCTGTGACTTCAACGAGACCACAAGCCAGCCCACGCACTTCCGCCGTGGGATTCGAGCCAACCAGGGACAGGCGCACGTCGGGATGATCGCGCCACACATGTGGCATCACTTCATGCACGAGCCACTTTGCCGCATCCACGTTCGGCGGATGAGCAAATCCCGCCACGAAAAGGATCCCGCTCCGCCCATCGACCACGGCGTCATCGACGAACCGGTCGAACGCATAGGGAGCAATCGCCGAAGCGTTAACACCCGGCTCAAGCGCGAGCACCGCGTCTACCTCTTCCTGCGAGGGGTACAGCACCTGATCAACGCCACGCCATACCGCCCTCTCTTCCTGCTCCATCTCCCGCGCCTGGGCTATCAGTTCGCCCCGACCGGTCACTTCGGCCTCCGCCAGCATTCGCCGGAAATGCAAGTCGTGTCCGTAATACACGACACGCAAATCAGGAGCGATACCGCGCACATCCTTCAGATAAGGGGTTGCGACGTGTGGCCGTGAAAGGAGCACGACATCGAGATCATCCCGGGACGATCGCACGTAGTCCCGGAAATGTCCGACATGGCGCTCACCATAGATAATCTCGACTCCGCGCGCCTGGAGCTGCGGCCCGTAGACAGGATCCAGACTCAGGTTGTCAGGCCAGAACTTCACTACCCAGCCCGCCTCCAGCAAGGCGTCCATGAAAGCGATCATGGTGCGCGATCCCGCATCGCGATCATGCTGCGGGACATAGTGATCAACGATCAACGCGACCGGCTTGTTCCAGGCGCGGTCACGCGCACGGAGGACGCACTCACCATTCGGATAATGGTTAGCAAGCACATCTCTCCACCGCTCGAAGAACTTGCCCTGATTGACTACCTGATAAGCCTTTACCCCCGTATTCGTGTCCGTACCATGCGAGACGCCCTCATGGTGCACTACTGTCGAGAACGGCGTGTAATAAACTTCCAGCCCCTCCGCACGCACCTTGAACGCCAAATCCGAGTCTTCGCAGTACGCGGGCAGATACAACTCGTCAAATCCGCCGAGCCGTCTGAACAACTCAGCAGGCACCAAGAGACTGGCGCCGGAGCAGTAGTCAACGCTACGGACATAGTTGAATTCATGCTCTCGCGGATCCTGCAAACGGCCGTAGTTCCACGCCGACCCATCCCGCCAGATGATGCCGCCAGCTTCCTGCAACCTTCCATCCGGGTAGACTAGGCGGGAACCCACCATGCCCGCGCGCGGCATCCGGTCGAATACATCCAGCAATCCCTCCAGCCAGCGCGGCAAGACCTCCGTATCATTGTTAAGAAAGCAGATGTACTTACCACGCGCCAACGTGGCCGCGTGATTGCAGGAACGCAGGAAACCCAAGTTCGTTGGGTTCTCGTGGTAGTGCAGCCCACGGACCTCGCGCAGCACCGCCATCTCGGCATCGCCCGAGGCATCCTCAGCCACGATAACCTCGATCGGCACCTTGGGAAGGTTTCGGTAGATCGAGTACAGGCACGCGGCGGTTACATCCAGCTTGCCGTAGGTAGGGATCACTACTGAGACAATGGGGTCGCTCACCTCGGGAAAGCACACCTCGCTGAGCAGAACTCGCGGATCGACGGCAGGTCGCGCGCACAGTGGAAGCCCGCCGCCTTCGCGCGCCAGCCGGCGACGCAGTAGCAAATTCCTGAAGAATGCACGAAGCGGCGCCATCAACGGATTGCGTGCCAGCCGCGTACCACGCACCGCCGCGGCGACAGCCTCCCAGTCTCCACGCACGACGCGTCCTGCGAACCGCAATGGGCGGGTCAAGCGCCACGAGCGGGAAGCGAAGATGGCTTGCAGCAACTCGTCCAGCTGCTTGTGGAGACTACGAGCATCATCCACTGCCTGGGCGAGTGGGTCGCTGCAGACACCCACGCCTCCTGCATCAGCCACCGAAATCAGACCTGCGGCCCTACGAGCCTCGGCAACCCGCCACTTCATTCCGCTCAGTTCGGCCACTACCGTGCGGACTTGCGGCCGCCCCGACCCAAGATGCTGGGCCTCGCCCAGGGCCGCACGCAGTCTCTCAACCTCCTTGTCCAGTGACAACGCCCACTTCGTACGCTCGGCGCTCTCCACCTGCAGTTCATTCACTCGAGCGCGCAATTGGCCGATCTCAGCATCCTGGTCTCTGGCCCAGCGCGCTGCCTCGCGGTGGCGCTCATAAAGGTCTTCACTCTCCGACAGCAGCAATGAAGGCCCAAGCGTCGGCAGAAGTCCTTCAGCCGCGGCGGCGATGGCAAGGAAATACACTGGCTCCGCGATGGCAGCCACGCGCTGATCGACCTCGCCATCATGCTCAGCGAGACCTTGCCACTGGCCAAGCACAGCATCCGGCGCCGTGACGGTGATTGTCGAAACCGTACACAGTTTCTGCCCTAGGAAACGCACAGCGGGGAACTCGCGCCGCAGCAGAGTGGCGAACTCCTCGAAGTCGAGCTCCCTCACATGGAACTCGTTATGGTGCCCTGCTTTCTCCGAGTACGTGACACGGTTCGGCGAGGACATGATGAGCGCACCATCGGGCCGCAAAACGCGGCGAATCTCCGCGAGCATTTCCTCCTGCTCGTACAAGTGCTCGACCGTCTCAAAGGAGACCACGACGTCCACGCTACTGTCCGGAAGCGGGATTGCGGTGGCCGAACCCTGCTCATACCGGAGGTTCGGCCGACCGACATACCGAGAGCGTGCGTGCTCGACGGCCTCGATGGAGATATCCACGCCGACCACCGACCGGGCCGCGCCGGCCATTGCTGCGCTGCCATAGCCCTCGCCACAGGCAATATCCAGCACGTCTTTGCCAACCACGGCCGGAAGGCACCATGCATAGCGGTGCAGGTGCTCTTGGCGGATCTCTCCGGCCTCCGTGGGCACGAAGCGCTCCCCTGTAAATTCCATCGTCAACTGCTCCGCTTTCTTACTTCGATTGCCGCCATCGGGATCCCGACCAGGCCATGGCGCATGGATTCGTCCACGGCCCTGAACTCTAGCGCGTCGTGCACCCAGTGCTGCTGGGTGTGGTCGTCCTGGCTTCCGGAGGCGATCGCTGCATCGACCATGTAGCTGCCAGACGGCAGGATCGGCATGCGGAAGTGGAAGTCCGCGTCCACGCTCTCGCCCTCCTGCATGCAGGCGTCCGCACCCTGGAACACCAGGTGCGTGTTGTCTCCAAACAGGCGCTGGCCAAGGCGGTCCTTGATATAGAAGCCCAGGATCACCGACTCCAGCGCCCGATTGGCGCGGGCACGCACGCGCAGGGTCACCATCTCCCCACCCTCCAGCAGTCGCGCGGGCTTGCCGTCCTCATCCAACATGGCGACATCGAAGATGGTGGCGCCGCCGGCGCCGAACTGCGAACCAGCCGCATCCGGATCGAACTCGAAAACGGCGATACGGTTGCTCGCGCCCAGCGAACGCAGCAGCTCTTGGCGGAAGTCGGCCTCCGCAGCGGCATTGCGCCTGGGCGGCCGCGCGGAAGCGCCCTCGTCCACATGGACGACCTCGCCAGCCGCATCCGCCCTGCCACGTGCATGCTGCTGCGCCATGTACGCCTCGACCACGGCGCCCGCCTGCCCCTGCATTCGTACCACCCCACCCTCCAGCCAGATCGCGCGCGAGCACAGGTTCGTGACTGCTGCGGCATCGTGGCTGACGAAAAGCAGGGTGCCGCGCTTCTGGAACTCACGCAGGAAGCGCATGCATTTCTGGCCGAAGAAGGCATCGCCGACCGACAGAGCCTCGTCCACGATCAGGATGTCGGCATCGACATGGGCGATGACCGCGAAGGCCAGGCGCACGGCCATGCCACTGGAATAACTGCGGACCGGCTGGTCGATGAACTCGCCGATGTCGGCGAAGTCCAGGATGCGCTGCATGCGCTCCTCGACCTGCGCGCGGCTAAGGCCCAGGATCGTACCGTTCAGGTACACGTTTTCTCGCCCGGTGAACTCCGGGTTGAAGCCGCTACCCAGTTCCAGCAGCGCCGCGACCTTCCCTTCCACCCGGCAGGTACCACCACTCGGCGCGAGCGTACCCGCGATGATCTGGAGCAGAGTCGATTTGCCCGAGCCGTTTCGGCCGACAATGCCGACAGTCTCGCCGCGGCGGATCTCGAAGGACACATCGCGCAGGGCGTGGAACTCACGGTGGCCGCCATCCCGGCCGAGCAATGCATGCCAGAGCCTGTGCACCGGCTTCTCGTACATGCGGAAGCTCTTCCTCACCCCGCTGACACTGATCACTGGGGACCCCACGGCCGGAGATCCCGTACCAACCGACACTCCGGCCTCAAAGGACATCGGCAAACCCCCCTCGCATGCGGCGGAACAGGCCCAGTGCCAGGACCGCCAGCACGGTCACGCATGCCGTGTATAGTCCGAGCGCAGACCAGTCCGGCATGCGCCCCCAGATCACCACCTCACGCGCCTGGTCGATGATCAGGGTGAGCGGGTTGGCGTAGAAGACCCAACGGTAGTTCTCTGGCAGAGATTGCACCGGGACGATGGCCGACGAAAGGAAAAGCATGGCGGTTGCGAGGACGCCGACCACCTGGCTGATGTCGCGCAGGTATACGCCGAGCGCGGAGAGGAACCAGCCCACTGCCACCGCGAGGATCACCAGCGGCGCCACCACCACCGGCAGCAGCACTGCGTGCCACGACAGCTCGCCATGCCAGAACCACTTGAGCGCGAGCAGCACCAACACGTTCATGCCCAGGTGGAACAGGGCGGTCAGCACCATGCTGCAGGTGAGGATCTCCAGGGGAAACACCACGCGCTTGACGTAGCTGGGGTTGGACAGGACCAGCTGTGGCGCGCGGGTGAGGCACTCGGCAAAGAAGCCGTGAATCACGAGGCCAGCGAACAGGATCAGGGCAAAGTCCGTGGTCGACCCGGTCGTCCCGGGCCAGCGGCTGCGCAAGATGTATCCGAACGCCAACGTGTAGACCATCAGCATCAGGAAGGGGCTGATAAGCGACCACAGCAAGCCGATTGCCGCGCCGCGGTATCGCCCGAGGATTTCGCGCTTCGTCAGCTCGACCAGGAGGGATCGTCGCTGCGCGAGTGTTGCCAGCATCTGCATCTCCTCAGGCGGCCAGCGCCTGCTCCAGGTCACGGCGCAGATCTTCGACGTCCTCGATGCCCACGCTCAGCCGCACCAGCGAATCGCTGATGCCCAGGCGGGCGCGCCGCTCGAGTGGCACCGAGGCGTGGGTCATCACGGCCGGGTGGTTGAGCAGGCTCTCGACGCCGCCCAGGGACTCGGCCAGGGTGAACAGCTCCGTC
>DATGOL010000166.1:0-3139 GCA_035306065.1 Gemmatimonadales bacterium
CATCCCTCTGCAAGGCGATTGTCGTCGAAATAGGTGCGGCCAATCCAGTATTGTGCACGCGGACGCTGCCGTCCTGTGGGGTACCTGAGAACGAGCGATTCGAAGCGCTGCATTGCCTGACGACGGTTCCCGCGCGACAGTTCCAGCATCCCGAGCCTGAGCAGCGCGTCTTCCGCGAACGACGAAGCCGGATATTCAACGGAGACGCGCAGGTAGTCCCGCTCTGCCTCGGCCGCCGTTTGCGCGAGCGCCGCGCGCCAGAACAGCGCCTCTGCGTAGGCCGGCGTGCCTGCACGCATGGTGGCGAGCATGGAGTCCACTAGCGCCCGGCCCGCGGCGCCATCCCCATTACCCACCAGGTCCTGCGCCCTGGAGTATACCTCCGAGCTCGGCGAATCCTCCTGCGCACGAAGTGCCGCGGGAGCAAGGAACATGGCAATCACGGCGATTGCCAACACGGGCCGAAGGCTCAGATTGTGAAACGACATTGCAATTCTCTTCGATGAATGACTCGGTTGCAGCGGATTGCGCGTCAGGCAGCCGAACGCCTGGAACCTGACGGCACGTCCGACGCACACATCGCCAGGAGGCACGTTGAGACGATCTGCTCCTCGGTAGCGACAGTGGTCTCCTTCAGGGCTACGTCTGCGGCGATCAGCGCATGGAGTGAGTAGTCCAGGGCAGCGGCGTTCCAGCGCGGAAGCGATCGCGCCCACGCCTTGGTGGCCTCTCCCCAGGAGCGACCCGGGAATGCCTTCCCCTCCCTGAGAAGGTTGAAGAATTCCCGTTCCAGCTGTGAAGCGCTCATGCCCTCTTCTCGTGCGGCACGTCCCCATGCCAGCGCGAGCGTCTGAACCGTGAGCGCCATGATGATGGATACACCGGTCACCTTCGGCTGTGCCAGCACCACCCGAAGCAGCTCGATTGACCGGCGTGCGTTGCGCTCCAGCACCGCGTCCAGCAGGTCACCAAGCGTTTCGCCGTGGCGAATGCCAACGATCTCCCCAACGGCGTGGCGCGTAATTTCTTCGCCACCGGTGAAGCTGAGCAGCTTGTCCAGTTCGGCCGAGAGAAGCGCGGTATCGTCTCCAACCGCAGACACGAGAAGCTCCACGGCTCCCGAATCGATGCTGCCGCCGAGTTCCGCCGCCTGGTGCTCCACCCACTTCGGCAGGTGCTGGCCACTCAGGCGCCCGTACTCAACCTCGGCCACACTCTTCGAGAGGGCCGTGAGCCACTTGTCGAACTTCACGCCACCGGCAACGGTCATCAGGAGCACGACGTCCCCGGCGGGATTCGCGAGATACCGGTCGAGCGCCTCACGAGCCTGCTTCCTGAGCGCACTCACCTCGCGCAGCACCATCACCCGCCGGTCGGCCATCATTGGCGGCGTGTTGAGCAGTGCGTGCAGTGTGTCAGCAGCCAGGTCCGCGCCCCGCCTTACCTCATAGTTGAAGTCGCGCGTGGCAGGGTCCACCAGCGCGTCCACGGCAATGCGAAGGTCGGCATCCTTTCGGAAGTCGTCATCGCCATGCAGGAGATATGCAGGCGCCACCTGGCCGCCTTCGATCGCCTTGCGAAAGGCGCGAGGGGTGGCGGGAGGCATGGCCCCAATATAGCTACGATTCCCGGGGTCGGCCTGATGCGTGCGTCCCGACGACCGTCGCAGGAAGCCCGCCGCATTGCCGCCATCCACGGAGGTTTGATGCCACACCCACACAGCCGTTTCAGAGCAGTCGCTGCGGCAGCAATCCTTGGAGTCCCTCTCCTTGCCGGAGCAGCCGCCAGCAAGCCCGCAATCCGCGCCGAGGGGACCTACGCAATCCTGAACGGTGCTGACACGGCCGTGCTGGAGCGGTGGGTTCGCTCCGACGACTCCCTGAAGGTGACGATGGACGTCATAGGCCAGGTTCGGCTGGAGTTCACGGCCAGCACGAACAGCGACGCAACCTTCTCGAATATGAGCATGCAGGTATTCCAGCCTGGCTCCAACGAGGCGGTGGAGGAGGCGCATGCCGAGTTCCGCGATGACAGCGTCATTGCGCGGCAGAAGGTGCAGGCGGGCATGGATACCGTGCGCCGCGCCACCCGTGCGGGGGCAGTGCCCTACCTCTCACCCAGCGTGACGCTGACCGAACAGATAGTTCGGCGGGCGAGGGCCATCGGTGGGGATTCGGTGGCGGTGCCCGTGTTCGTAGTAGGGAGCGGCGGGCAGACGCTGGACGCAACCGTGCTCTTCGCGGGGGACAGCGCGGTGGTGAAGATGGGTCCGAGCGAGATGCGGCTGGGGCTGGCAGCGGACGGAAGCCTGACGGGTGGCGTGGTTCCGCAGCAGGCGACTGTACGCATCGTACGCGTTGGCGGCTAGAAGGTCAGGCCGTTCGGGGAAACCATGCTTGCGCGTGCGGTGACCTACAGGCAGGTTGGTCGCGCAGGCGTACCCTGGGAACGGAGCAGGCAATGTCATACGTGGGGCAATGGACTACTCGCTCGCAGGTGATCGGGGCGGTTTTTGCGTTGGCGGTGTTGAGCGCTTGCAGTGGAGATGGCGGCTCCGATGCGGAGCTGGCACTGCGCACCGAGATCGACAGCCTGGGCGACACGCTGGTGGTGCGCACCATCGGCTCAGCCGACGCGGGCGCTCGTGAACTGGTGGAGGAGGTTCGTGTCGGCGAAATGGAGGGTGCCGAGGAGTACACGTTCGGCGCCATTGCGGAGATACTGGCGCTGCCTGACGGGAGCGTGCTCCTCTTCGACAGGCTCGTTCCTGCCCTTCGCCACTACGGCAGCGACGGAAAGCTGATTCGTACCATCGGACGAAAGGGTGGAGGTCCGGGAGAGTACGAGGCTGCAGGAGGGCTTGCGCTGCTGCCTGACGGGCGCGTGGCGATGTGGGACCCGCGGAATGGTCGCATCCAGCTTTACTCACTGGACGGCACGCCAGGGGAGATGGAGCGGTTGCCGAGTGGCTTTCATTCCAACCGGTCGCTCTGGGCCGACGATGCAGGGAACCTTTACTATCGCGCGGTCATTCGCGACACGAGCACGGCATCCTCGCGTCAGGCGCCCACCCTGCGAACAGGCGCAGCCAGATTCGCACTCGGCACCTCGCGTCACGATACCATGCCTCCGCCCGTGG
>DATGOL010000167.1:0-10562 GCA_035306065.1 Gemmatimonadales bacterium
GGACAGCAACCGTCAGTCGCACTCACGCGGTCGCACCCGCCATGCGCCGGCACTCGGCCGCACAGTTGCGGCAGGCCTCAGCGCACACACGGCAGTGGTCGTGATGCTCGCTGTGCCGCTCGCACTCCTCCGCGCACCGGTCGCATGCCTCGGCGCACATGCGGCACACGTCGCGCGCGAGCGGTCCTCCGCGTGCCATCACGCGCGACGCCGTTGCGCACGCGTCAGCGCAGTCGCGGTCCAGCTGGATGCACTGCACCAGCATCCTGACGTTTTCCTCGTGCAGACACGCGTCCGCACACATCTCGCACGCGACCATGCACTCCACGCACGCCTCGATACATGCGTGAAACTCTCGGCTGGCGCCGCGAAGGTACCGCTCGAGTTCGATTGTGGCCATCGGTCTCTCCCTGATGCAGGTTCGGTTATCGGAGTTCGCGCCGCTGGCGTACTGCGCATTCGCTGTTCAACACGTCAGAGCTCGCCACTATTCCGATGACGGCGCTCGGTGGACCGGGATTCCCGAAGCAGAAAACCTGCCATCCCGGTCAAACCCCGCCGCCGATGCCTCGTGTAAGTACTTCCGTGCCGGCAGCAGAAGGGCCGGGAGTTCGTCTTCAGACACGCGCGTGTTCAGGATACGGTTTCGACCGTACCGGCATAACGCACCGCCCAAGGTCCGACGCATCCGTGTGCGCTCGTAGCGGCCGAGCCCGCGCATGTGTCGCGGATCTGCGATCGGTGAACCTCGCCGCGTCATTCGCGGCTGACGGGCGTTAGGCATTCCCCGGGCTCTCGCCTCGAAGTTGACTTCGCCTTGAACGCGGAGTTCGACTTCGCCCTCGACCTCCACGTAGATATCGACGCCGTGCGCGTACTGCCACCGCTGCCGACGCAAGCTCGCCGTCGTTGCAATCGCCACGACTATCGGCTGCGCATCCACTCCCAAATCCCACTATGCTGGCTGGCACACTTGACGAACCCATTCGGTTCTCATGCAACAATTGCATCTCAATCCGCCGCACAACTTCACCAGCAGTCACCAGGAAGTTTCAAAGTGAACCCCCTGCAAAACTTCATCGCGAACCAATCATGAAGTTCCCTTCAGATTTCGATGACAGTGAAAACATCGCTTCACTCCGAAAACTTTGCAGCGTTCTGAACGTTACGCTCGTATCTGTAGCTAAGCTCATAACAACAGCGATACAAATCGCTGCGCAGCAAAGAAGTTCAACCTCGTTTCCGGAGCGACTGAGTTGATGAAGATTTCGTCATTCGCGTTCGTTGCGCTCGCCGCCACAGCTGTCACAGTTAATGCGCAGGAACGCGAAGACCGCACGCTGCTCTCGCAAACCCAGATGACCGCGATCATTAATGAAGTCTCCGGTGACCGCGCGATGAACAGCCTGCTCGAGATGGTACCCTATCAGCGCGTTCGTCCACCCTCCGAATACAACGGGAATTACCGGGAGAGCCAGGTGGTCGCACGCTTCGCAAGGGAAGCGGGTTACTCCAACGTACGCATCGAAGAGTTCGGACCAGGCGGCACTGCATGGCAGCCCACGAAGGGCGAGCTGTGGATGAAGACCCCCAAGGATGTAAAGCTCTTCGACATCCACGACATCGCACTTGCACTCGGCTCACTCAACCAGGCCGGAGACCTTTCCGGTGAACTCGTTGACGTCGGTCCAGGGCGCGCAGAAGACTTTGAAGGCAAGAACGTGCGCGGCAAGTTCGTTCTCAGCACCGGTTCCACCAACGCCGTGTACGCGCTCGCCATCGAACGTGGCGCACTCGGCGCACTCGGCGTGAGCGCAATCGGTCACCAGCGCGCCACGGACTATCCGAACCAGATCGTTTCACAGAACGTCAACGCACAGCCCAACACGGTTGCCTGGCACGTGACGCCCGAAGTTCGCAACCACCTGGCTGCGCTGCTGCTTCGCGGTGAGACGGTCACCATTCGTTCCATCGTGGAGACGGTTGAAGTACCGAACCGCATGGAGTACGTGCTGGCCGAGATTCCGGGTGACGGCAGCACCGACCAGGAAGTCGCCATCGCCGCACACCTGTACGAGGGTGTTATCAAGCAGGGTGCCAACGACGACAACTCCGGTGTCGCACTCACCATGGAGATCGGCCGCGCCTACCTCAAGCTGATCGAGGAAGGGAAGCTCCCGCGTCCGAAGCGCACGATCAACTTCGTGTGGGTACCGGAAATTTCCGGCACCAATGCGTTCCTCGCGAAGTATCCGGAAAAGCAGAAGAAGATTATCGGAACGCTCAACTTCGACATGGAAGGCATTCGCATTGCCACCAGCCGGAGCTTCTGGATCCTGCAGCGCACACCGGACACGTTTGCGTCGTACCTGAACGACATTGCGCAGAGCATGATGGAGTACGTTGCCGAGATCTCGCGTGAGCGTGTGCGCTTCCGCCGGTCCATCAACGGGTACGCTCCGTCACAGCCGGTGGAAGCGATCCACGGCAGCAAGGACGCCTTCTATATCAAGATCGACAAGCATTACGGATCGTCGGACCACGTGACGTACATGCAGCACGGCATTCCGGCCGTCATGTTCATCACCTGGCCGGACATGTGGTATCACTCGTCCGAAGACACGCCTGACAAGCAGGACGCCACGCAGTACAAGCGTGCCGCTACCGTAGGACTTGGCTCGCTTGCAGTTCTTGCGTCCGGCACGGACGAGATGGCTGCACGCGTTCTCAACGAGAACATGGGACGTGGGCTGGCGCGCATGGGCGAATCGCACACGAAGGGGCTCGGCTACATGGCCGACGCCGCCGATGGTCCGTCGCTGACCACCGCCTACAAGGAAGCTCGTAACGCCATCAATCATCAGGCATCGGTTGAGAAGGCGGTGGTACGTTCCGCAAGCATTCTCTGGACGGACGCCAACCGTGGCCGCCAGCGCACTGCTGCATTCGAGCCGCTCATTGACCGGCGTGCAGCAGCACTCCTCAACGAGGTAAAGGCTGCCTACGAACTTCAGGCAGCACAGCGCGGTGTGCGGGCGGTTGATCCGGTGGTGACGCAGGCTGAGCGTGAGGCAGGCAACCTGGTGGTGACAGTGATTCCACCGCCGCCTGACCAGCCGCGTCGCCGTGTAGCCATTCCGGGACCGTCGCTGCCAGACGAATTCAACGCAGAGCTCGGACTGCTTTCGGCCAAGGGGTACACGGCCCTGCAGATTCGCGACTTCCTGTCCGGCCAGTTTACTCCGCTGCCGATGGAAGAAGTAATGGCCGCCCTTCGCGCCCGCGAAGCCGCCGGTCTCATTCGACTTACACCGCGCGGCTCTCGATAGGCGGCGTTCACGGAGCGCGGCATGAAGCCCTGCCGCGCTCCGTCAGTGCCTGAGCGAGTGAGGTAGTACTCCCGCCTCACGGCAGTCTCCGTCGATAGTCGTAACCCGCCTAGAATAGAAGGCCCGCGAATTCTGCGGGCCCGTGAGTCTTTCCCACCAAACCAGGAGGCAGCGAGTCGGTTCAGGAGAAGGGGTTGCTGTTCAGTCGGGACAGCGACAAGTACGTCACCAACCCACGTTCGAACGGAGGGGGTTTTGTCGAGATTCATTGTCGGGATCGCGGCGGCGCTGATGCTGTTTCTGCCGCAAGTCGCGCATTCCCAGGACAGGTCCATCACCGGCCGGGTGACTATCCAGGGGACCACGTTAGGGCTTGAAGGGGCCTCAGTCGTGGTGCCGAGTAGTCCCGGAGTCGGCACTGTAACCGGAAATGATGGCCGCTTTACACTTCGGCTTCCCGCCGGTGATGTGGCTGTCACCGTCCGGGCACTTGGCTACAAGCAGCAGCAGGTTACGGTGTCTGCCAGCCAGGCAACGCTCGATGTCGCTCTCGAGCGTGATGCCCTTCAGCTGGAAGGACTCGTAATCACCGGTCAGGCAACATCCATTTCCAGGCAGAACCTCGCCACATCGGTCGCGGTGGTCAACGCCGAAGACCTGACGAGGGCTCCGTCTGCTTCACTCGAAGGAGCGCTGCAGGGCAAGATTCCCGGCGCCTCCATCAACCTGAACAGCGGTGCGCCTGGTGGTGGTGGCCAGATCCAGATTCGTGGCGTGACGTCCATCCTCGGCAGCGGCGAGCCGCTGTTCGTCGTGGACGGTGTGATCATCAGCAACGCCGCCATTCAGGGCGGTATGCGCACGATCACTTCAAGCGGCTCCAACCAGGATGACCCCGCCAACCGCCTCGCCGACATCGACCCGTCTCTCATCGAGTCCATCGAGGTGCTGAAGGGTGCTGCTGCGTCTGCAATTTACGGATCCAAGGCAACCAACGGCGTGATCGTGATCAAGACGAAGCGTGGTGAAGCAGGCAGGCCGCGCTACGCACTTTCGCAGTCGTTTGGCATGTCGAACGCTTCCAAGCTGCTCGGTTCGCGTCGCTTCGAAACCGCGGACAAGCTGGTTGATGCCTTCGTTGGTCCGCTGGCTCCTGGTGCCACCCCCGAAGAGATCGCAGCGCACAACGCCGCTGCAGCAGTCTATCGCGACAACTACGAGTCGCCGTACTTCGACTACCAGGACGCGCTCTTCGGCCGTACCGCGCCGATGTTCGAGACCAACTTCTCCGTAACCGGCGGTTCCGAGGCGACCAAGTACTTCCTCGCTGCGTCGCACAAGGAAGAAGACGGCATCATGCGGAACACCGGTGCCATGCGGCAGAACGTTCGCCTCAACCTGGACCAGATCGTCAGTGACAAGATCACTGCGAACGTCAGCACCGCATTCATTCGCAGCGGTAACGATCGTGGTATCACCGGAAACAACAACACGAGCAGCGTGAGCCCGCTCTACCTGTTCGCGTACTCGCCTGCAGTGATGAACCTGGATACACAGGATGCCGCAGGTAACTATCCGGAGAATCCATTCGTTGGTGGTGGGCCGCGTTCGTCCAATCCGTTCCAGACGATGGCTCACGTGCGTAACCACTCGGACGTGTATCGCTGGATTGGTTCCGGCCGACTCGACGTCACCGCGTTCACCGCGGCTGAGCACGATGTGATCCTCAGTGCGCAGGGTGGACTTGACTGGTTCCAGCAGGCTGACGACATCTACTCGCCGAACTTCCTTCAGTACGAGCCGGCTAACGGCCGACTCGGCACTGCGCAGGAGCAGACCACGCGCAGCCGTCAGATCAACGCATCGCTGAACGCGGTCTGGAAGTACACGCCGTCGCCGGGTGGCTTCCTCAGCTTCATCAGCTCCGCAACGACTTCGGGTGGTCTTCAGCTCGAAGAGCGCGACTTCAACCGCTATGGCGTGCTTGCCGAGAACTTGATTCCCGGCATGGACAACATCGACCAGGGTCGTACGGCACCCTTCCAGAATCGCTCGGCCATTCGCGACCAGGCGTTCTATGGACAGGAGGAACTGCTTGCGTTCGACAACCGCCTGTTCGTCACGGTTGGAGCACGTGCAGAGCGCAGCAGCGTGAATGGTGACCGCGAGAAGCTTTATGTGTATCCGAAGGCTTCAGGTTCATTCCGCTTCCCTGAAGTTGCCAAGGGTGTGGATGAGCTGAAGGTGCGTGCTGCAATCGGTCGTTCCGGCAACCAGCCGCGTTATGGTGACCGTGACCTCGTTCTCACGGCCAGCACGCAGATCGGCGGTCAGAACTCCCTGCGTGCAGCCAACACGCTTGGAAATCCGGACATTCGTCCTGAAACGATGACGGAGCAGGAGTACGGCATTGATGCAAGCTTCCTCCGCAGCCGGCTGGCGCTCGAAGTCACGTACTTCAACCGCACGGTAACGGATCTTCTGCTCACCGCTCCGCTGCCTAACAGCTCGGGCCTGACGCAGCAGATCATCAACGGTGGTGAGCTGTCGAGCAAGGGATACGAGATTGCCGTTTCCGCCACGCCGATCAGCAATGACTGGCTGGACTGGCGCTCGAACACCAGCTTCTACAAGGTGAAGCAGAAGATCGAGGAACTGCCGGTTCCGACGTTCCGGTCGCCTTCCACGGGCTTCGGCTCAGCGTACGGTGATGCATACCTCACCGAGGGCTACTCGACAACGGCAATCTGGGGCAACAAGCGCTTCGAGGATGGCACCGTCAGGCTCAGCCCGATCGGCGACGCCACTCCTGACTTCACCATGCAGTTCGCCAACAACTTCCTGGTGAACGCCTTCACCTTCAACGTGCTCGTTGACTGGACGAATGGTGGTGTGCGCTCGAACCTCACGCAGAACCTGTTCGATGAAGGCAAGAACTCGTGGGACTTCGATCACGCGGCACCGAACGGCGATCCGCGCCCGCTTGGCCAGTACCGCTACGAAGAGTGGCGCAACGGCCAGAACGCAGGCATGTACCTGCAGGATGCAGGCTTCGTGAAGCTGCGCGAGATCTCGGTTTCGTACGATGTACCGCAGAGCCTCACGTCGCGGCTCGGCGGCTCCATCAGCAACCTTCGCCTGAGCCTCGCCGGTCGTAACCTGCACACCTGGACCGACTACTGGGGCATGGATCCCGAGGCGAGCAACTTCGGAAGCAACAACGTTGCCCGTATCGTTGATCTCGGCCAGTATCCGCCGTCGCGCTCGTTCCACTTCAACATCAGCATGGGGTTCTGAGCGATGCGTACAGCAGAAGATCGAACTCATAATGTGACAGCAACATCCACCGGATTTGCTATGCGAAGCAGACTTTTCGGTGCGCTGGTCATCGCGTCAGTCGCAGTTGCGGGCTGCAGCGCAGACCGGCTCACAGTACCTAACTACAACAGCCCGACCGGCGAGGACGTAGCGGCGGATCCGGGTGCTCTCCAGCTCACCGCCAACGGCCTGCTCGCTGGTGCCAGGAGCAACATGGGTTCCTGGATCAGCGGTACCGGTCGCCTTGGACGTGAGGCATACTCCTACACTCCCACCGAAGGCCGTAACACAACGACGTACCTGATGGGCCCGCAGGACCCGACGCGTGGTGCAGGCAACTCCTTCTGGACTGCCTACTACTCGGACCTCCGGAACATCTTTGACTTCAACAATGCGGTGAACGCGAGCACCAGGCTCACCGATCCCCAGAAGGAAGCAGCTCTGGGCTACAGTGAGACGCTCGCAGGAATGGCCCTGACGTTCGTGGTTGCCGCGCACGGCAGCTTTGGCGGGCCGGTGGAGATCCTGGAGAACCCGCGGGAGCTGTCTCCCTGGGTTGACCGGGATGCCATCTACAATGCAGCGCTGGACAGGCTGGAATCAGGCAAGACGCACCTCGCGGCAGGCGGAACGGCCTTCCCGTTCAGCCTGAACTCCGGCTTCAGCGGCTTCAATACGCCGGCCGGATACCTGAAGGTGAATCGTGCGCTTGCCGCACGTCTCAACGCATACCGTGCGTCCTATGGCGTAGCGGGATGCGGTGCGGCGTACAGCCCGGCATGCTACGAAATGGTGCTGACCAACATTTCCGAGTCGTTCCTGGACGAAGGCGATCTGTCGTCGGGTCCGAACTACATCTACTCAACGGCAGCAGGCGATGCACAGAATCCGTTGAGCAATGCAAGCTCGTCCGCGTGGGTTGCACATCCTTCAATCCTGCCTGACGCTCAGCTTCAGTCGGGTGGTGCCCGCGACCAGCGGTACATCGACAAGATCACGACCATGGACCGCCCGGTAGGACCCGGTGGCGCCATCCCCGGAATTGAGACAGACCAGGACTTCCTGGTATTCTCGAACCCGGAAGACGTGATTCCGATGATCAACAGCGAGGAACTGTTGCTTCTCCGCGCTGAGGCGCGCTGGTTTACCGGCGACAAGCCCGGAGCAATTTCCGACCTGAACATCGTCAGGACGACTTCGGGCAACCTGCCGGCGTCTTCGCTGACGGTTGGAAGCTCGGACGATGCCTTCATCGAAGCCCTGTTGTACGAGCGTCGCTATTCGCTGCTCATTCAGGGTCATCGCTGGGTGGACGTGCGTCGCTTCGGAGTGCTCAACACACTTCCGCTGGACGTGCCGGAACATGTCACGTTCGACGACCTGATCATTCCGCAGTCCGAGTGTCTCATTCGTAACAACGAGCCACCCTCCTGCGGCTGATTGCAGGGCAGGCTGTGGGTTCCGGCCGCAGAGCATGTTGAGCGCAGGCGCGCTCGAGTGCCGCGCGATCGAAACCTGCAGCCTGCCTGGTCGAGGTGACGAAGCATGGCAGCGCCCTGTGCCGACAGCTTGTCGGCGCAGGGCGTTTCCGTTCCTCAAGCCATTCGGGAAGTCGAGAACATCACTGCAGTTCCCCGGGTGCAGAGCTGGCAGTGGTCTGGTGTACGCCCTGTCGCGTGAAATGCGATATCCGATTCGGGCAGAACTTGCGCACCACAGTACGCCGAAACATCGTAGAGGCGTGCCTGCAGAAGCAGGCAGCGCCTCACGAACACGAACGCACAACCTTTTCTTTCGAGGACTATGATGCTGGCACAGCGTGCTGCAGCACTGATACTCGCCGCCTTCATCTACGCGCTTGGTCCGTCAACCGCCCTCTCGCAGGGAATGGAGCCGACAACCCGGCGAGCTGCCGGGGAGGGCGGAGGGCCGTATGAACGGCTGATCATTCGTGGGGTTACGGTGATAGACGGCACCGGCTCGCCGCCCCAGGGCCCGATGGACATCGTCATCGAAGGCGGGAAGATCGCATCCGTGCGATCGGTTGGATTTCCAGGGCTTCCAATCAACGAAAACCGACGGCCCACCGGTGCCACCCGCGAGATCGATGCAACAGGCATGTACGTCATGCCCGGTTTCATTGACAATCATGCACACACCGGCGGGTACCCCAAGGCACCGCAGGCCGAGTACGTGTACAAGCTCTGGCTGGCTCACGGGGTTACCACGGTGCGCGGAGTTGGCCTCGGCGGCTTCGAGTGGTCACTTCAGGAAAAGGCCCTGAGCGCACGGAACGAGATTGTCGCACCGCGCATGGTGAGCTACCACAGGCCAGGAAGCGGATGGACTCGCGGTCAGCTCGACACACCGGAGAAGGCGCGTGAGTGGGTGCAGTGGGCAGCCAGGCACCGTACGGACGGACAGGCCGTGGACGGGCTCAAGCTCGGCGCCTATGATCCCGAGATCATGGCAGCACTGATTGACGAGGCCAACAAGCATGGTCTGGGCACCACTGCACACCTGAACCAGATGGGCGTAGTGCGCATGAATGCCGCGCAGGCTGCGGAGCTGGGCATGACGTCAATGACACACTTTTACGGGTTGTTCGAGTCGCTGCTCAAGGACCGCAGCATTCAGGATTACCCCATGGACCAGAACTACGGCGACGAGCAGCACCGCTTCTCGCAGGCGGCCCGCATGTGGAACCAGATCCATGGGCCGGGAAGTGAACAGTGGAACGCGCTGCTGGATCGCTGGATCGAGCTTGATTTCATAATCAATCCCACGATGGTGATTTACTCGGCCAGCAGAGACCTGATGCGCGCGCGGAACGCAGACTGGCACGATGCGTATACGCTTCCCTCGCTGATGGAGTTCTTCCAGCCCAGTCGTGAGGCTCACGGCTCCTACTGGTTCGACTGGACTACGCACGACGAAGTCGCATGGCGCAACTTCTACCATGTGTGGGGCCAGTTCCTCGACGACTACAAGGACCGGGGCGGACGCGTGACAGTGGGCACTGACTGCGGATTCATCTACCAGACCTTCGGTTTCTGCTACGTAACAGAACTGGAACTGCTGCAGGAGGCCGGCTTCCACCCTCTGGAGGTAATTCGTGCAGCAACCCTCCATTCGGCGGAAGAGATCTTCAAGCCCACCGGAAAGCCGATCGAGTATGGCATCATCAGGCCGGGCCTGTCCGCAGATCTCGTGATCGTGCCCGAGAACCCTCTGCAGAACTTCAAGACCCTGTACGGTACCGGCTTCGTGAAGCTGGACAAAGAAGGCAAGCCGGTTCGTGTGGGCGGCGTGAAGTACACCATCAAGGAGGGAATAGTCTACGACGCCCAGCAACTGCTGGCAGACGTCAGGCGCATGGTGGAGGAGCAGAAGCGAGCCGGTGTGGCATCGCCGAACTGATCACGCGGCTTCCGCTGGTTTCAGGAACGCGGGCGTGAGCGGCGGCGCCGGCAGTACCCGCTAACCGGCGCCCGCAGGCACATGTGATTTCCCTGAAGACGACAGGCCCCGACGGCATGGAATTGCCGTCGGGGCCTGTCGTTATGTGATGGTGCTCTGCTGAGCTGCCCGCCCGGTGATCACCGTTTCCTGCCGGGCTGCCGCTACTGCGATCAGCCGCCCGTTTGCGTGCTGTCCCGCTTGCGATCGAACTCGCCAAAGCCCTCCCAGTTCAACTCCGCTGATCGGGCCCTGCTGTCCAGCGTGAAAGTCACGAACGATCGACCAGCTCCGGGCCTGCGCCACACGGCACGGAACGTATCGTGGTGCCAGTGCTCCAGGTCTGCCACGTACTGCGGCGAGTAGGTAAGAACCAGGCGTCCGCCTTCGATGGAAATGTGTGCCGGCCCGTACAGCTCGCTCTCATACGTACCTTCATAACCCTGAAGCTGGAGT
>DATGOL010000168.1:0-9861 GCA_035306065.1 Gemmatimonadales bacterium
CTCGGCATTGATTCCTCGCGAGCGCAGGTGCGCCACGACGATCCGGGCCGAAAGCTTCTCGCCGAGGGACAGTATGCGTGCCTGGTCGTGTGGACTCATGCCAGGGTTCCGGCGGGCTGAAAGCACAATGCGAACCAGATCTTCAAACTGCTGATCCACCTCGCGAAGCGCAGTTCGTCGTTCACTGTCGCAGCTTACGTCCGTCAGCGCAGCCTCATGCCTCGCTCGCAGCTCGGCCATCGGCCTTACGATTCCGCGGCTGCCTCGCTGGGAAACTGCGGTGAGTGCCAGGAATGCGTCAGTAACTCCTGCCATGGCTGATACGACAATTACACATGGTGCCGGAACATGCAGCTCCACCAGCGTTGCCGTCCTGCAGATTGCACTGCTATTCGCGAGCGCGGCGCCTCCGAACTTGTGAACGGAAGGCGTGAGGCGGGCGCGGCCAGCGCCCGCCGGAGCTTTGCCTGCACCTGACGAGGCCGTGCCTCCACCGGCACGAGCTTCGCCTGCGTTGGAGCGTGCAACCACGGAACTCATTGCGGTGCTCACGACGGCGACCCTCGAGGCACGGCGCTTTGATCGAGTGCCTGCTCCAGATCGTCGATAATGTCTCCTACATGCTCGAGCCCCACCGAGATCCGAATCATTCCCGGTACTATGCCTACACGCAGACGCTCTTCTTCCGTGAGCTTTGCATGCGTCGTGGACGCAGGGTGCGAGACGATCGTGCGGGTATCTCCAAGGTTTGCCGTGTGAGACACGAGTTCAACCTTGTCCAGGAAGCTCCGTGCGCGTGCAAGCCCACCGTTCACTTCGAGCACCACTATGCCGCCCCCGGCTGACATCTGCCGCACGGCGAGTTCGTACTGAGGGTGTGATTCGAGCAACGGGTAGCGCACTGCCGAAACGTGTTCGTGGCTGCTGAAGTGCCGTGCGATTGCAAGGGCATTGCTCGAATGCCGCTCCATTCGGATGGCGAGCGTTTCGAGGGAACGAGAAAGAATCCAGGCATTGAACGGCGAGAGTGCCGGCCCGGTCTGGCGCGCGAAAGTTTTGATCCTTGCGACCTCATCAGCGTTTCCAACCACTGCGCCTCCCAGAGTTCGACCCTGACCATCGATGAACTTCGTGGCGGAGTGAATCACCAGCGTTGCACCAAAACGAATCGGCTGTTGCAGTACCGGGGTCGCGAAGCAGTTGTCGATCACGAGCAGGAGTCCGCGTCGGCGGCACAGCTCGCCCAGCATCGTCAGGTCTGCTAGCTCCAGCCCGGGGTTGGAGGGGGTTTCCACAAAGAGCAGCCTCGTGTCAGGCCGGATTGCCGCCTCCCACTCCTCCACTCCCGCGGATGCATCCACGAATGAACTTTCTATCCCCCAGCGAGGGAGAACTTTCGTGAGGATCTGCAGATTCGCACCGAAGAGCGCTCGGGAAGCCACTACGTGGTCACCGGTGGAGAGAAGCGCCGCCAGCGTTCCGAACACGGCAGCCATGCCGCTTGCCATGCCAACTCCATCTTCGGCTCCTTCCAGCGCAGCGAGCCGCTCCACGAGCTCTTGCACGTTAGGGTTCGTATAGCGGCTGTAGACGTTTCCGGTTTCTTCATCGGCGAACAGGGCACGTGCCTGCTCTGCATCGTCGAACACAAAGCTCGAGGTGAGGAAGAGGGGCACCGCGTGCTCTCGTGCGGCGCTCCTGCCTGCCTGGATGCGAATGGCGAGTGTTTCGGGGTGCAGCGATCTGGAAGTCATGGGCGGTTCGTTGGGTGACATGCCGCCCGGCTGCAAAACAAAAAACGCCCGGAGCAGGAGCCACCGGGCGAACGCGTTTTAGCACCTTGTTTAACGTGGCGGCAATAGGCGGCAAATCACCACGGTATCGATTGTGATCGCAGGCTAGTTGCGCCTGTTTGTTCCGTCAAGGTGGCTTCAGGATCACGACACCCGAGCGAACTCAGAGGCTCCGCCGGCGGGCCACCAGCAGCTCGGCATTCAGTATGGACGCACCCGCCGCACCACGGATGGTGTTGTGACCGCAGGCCACCATCCGCAGGTCCAACACGGAATCAGCGCGAATGCGACCAACGCTCACTGTCATTCCGTTCCCGGTTCCGGCATCCCTTCGAGGTTGCGGCCGGTCCTCATCGCTCATTACGACCACCGCCCGCTCCGGAGCGCTCGGCAGATCCAGGCCTGCCGTTGCCGGCACCCAGCTGGAGATGATCTCCCTAGCGTCCTCCGGTGAAACTCGTCGGTCAAGGCCAATCGTGAGGCATGCCGTATGGCCATGCTCCACCGGCACCCTGTTTACCTGGGCGCTCACCTCGAAGTCGCTCGGCTGCACACCGTACTCGTCATGCGAACCGAGAATCTTCCGTGTCTCCTGCTCGATCTTCTGCTCTTCGTCACCGCCGATATACGGAATGACGTTGCCGAGTATGTCCAGCGAGGCGACTCCAGGGTAGCCAGCACCGGAGAGTGCCTGCATCGTGGTAACCATCACGCTGCGCAGCCGTGCTGCCTCGTGCAGCGGTGCCAACGCCAGCGCAACAACGATAGCTGCGCAGTTGCCATTTGCCACGATGCTGCCTGTCCATTTCCGAACCTCCCTCTGCCGGCCAAGCAGCTGGAGGTGATCCGGATTCACCTCCGGGATCACCAGCGGTACGTCAGGCTCCATCCTGTGGTTGCGGGCGTTCGTAAGAACCAGTCGTCCGTGCCGTGCAAACTCCTGCTCAACCTCACCCGCAACGCTCGAGTCGAGTGCGGAGAACACGATTGGCGACGTAACGCTCTCAGGAGTGCAGGCTGACAGCTTCAGCTCGCGAAGGTCGGGCGGAATGGTTGCTGAGTCGATTCGAAGTGCGTCGCCAAGCGCACGGCCTGCGGACCTTTCGGAGGCACCAACCTCTGCAACACGGAACCACGGGTGCCTGGCGAGCAACGCGATGAATGCGCTGCCTACCATGCCCGTGGCCCCGAGCACAGCTACCGGAATACGTGTCTGCTCCCCGGGAACGTTCGGTAGCGAACGTTCCCATGGTGCTCTGTCACGCGCCGGCAGTACGCCGCTCTTCACTGGTTCAGCCAGCGAGTGGGAGCGCTCAACCATGCGGCATCAACTGGCGCTGGCCACTGCTCAGCCAGCGGGTGACAGACGCCAGAGTTCCCCGTTGTCTTCGTCCGTTACCATGTACAGGAACCCATCGGGTCCCTGCCTCACGTCGCGCACTCGCTGCTCCCTGTCCTTGAGAAGGTGCTCCTCGCCAACCACGCGCTCCCCTTCAATTGTCAGGCGAACGAGGGCCTCGTCTCCCATGCTGCCAATGAACATGCTGCCTTGCCAGGCGGGGAAGGCGCTACCACTGTAGAACTGTGCTCCGGAAGGCGCAATGACCGGGTCCCAGTAATACACCGGCTGCGTAGTGCCTTCCCTCTGGGTTTCGGCGCCTTCGATCGGGTCACCCCTGTACTCGATTCCGTAAGCGGTGGTGGGCCAACCGTAGTTGTTGCCGCGCTGAACGAGGTTCAGCTCGTCACCGCCACGTGTGCCATGCTCCACCTGCCAGTATCGGCCCTCGGAGTCGAACGCTGCCGCCTGTACGTTGCGATGGCCAAGCGTCCAGATCTCCGGAAGTGCACCGTCCTGCCCGACGAACGGGTTGTCGTCAGGTACGCTGCCATCCGGATTGATTCGGAGCGACTTGCCCAGGTGGCTGTCCATCCGCTGGGCGTGCGGACGCATGGATGCCACGGAGCGCTCTCCCATGGACACGTACAACTTGCCGTCAGGCCCGAATGCCAGCCTGGACCCGAAGTGCAGTTGACCATCGAAGGTGGGCATCGTATGGAGGATTACCGATACCTGCTCCAGCGCACTTCTGTCTGCCGACAGCACTCCACGCGCTACGCTGGTGGCATTGCCACCCTCCCTCGGCTCCGAAAAGGTCCAGTAGATGGTGCGATCCGTTTCGAAGGTGGGGCTGAGTGCCACATCCAGGAGCCCGCCCTGCCTTCGGGCGTCCACTTCAGGCAAGCCCCTAAGCGGCTCCCCAACCGTGCCGGATGCTGACACGATGCGCATACGGCCTGGCCGCTCCGTAACCAACAGGTCACCGCCTGGGAGAGGCTCCACTGCCCAGGGATGCTCCAGTCCGGACGCTACGACGGTGACCTCGAACGCCACGTTGGTGAGCTCCTCACACGCCCGCGTCTGTCCCTCGAAAGCGGGCTCCTGCGACGGCGCATTGGCTTCGCCGCGCTGAACCGGCGTGCAGTTCGGGTCACGCACGGTTCCGGCCGATGCAACCTCCGCCAGGTTCTCGGACGGGCCACAGGCCGTTCCCAACAACGCAATTACTGCCAGATGGCTAACTGCAATCCTGCGCATGAATGCCTCCGTGTTGGCTGGAGTGAGGGAAAGACCAGCTTCCTCGTGTAGTCACCGGGGGGTCCGCAACCGCGTTATGAACTTGCCAGCTTCCCGTAGCCACAGCACGGAGCTCGCCACCGCGAAACAGACCAGCACGTCGCGGGCAGCCAGCGGAACCGTGCCGAAGGGTGCCTGCAGCGCAGGAAGGTAGATCACCACCGCCTGAAGCAGAAGCGACAGTCCAATTGCCGCCCACAGCCACCGGTTGGAGAACAGGTGAATGAACGCGCTCGTGCTATCGGACCTGGAATTGAGAACGTTGAACATCTGGAAGAGCATCAGTGTGGTGAACGCCATGGTCTGCGCATAGCGAAGCGTGCCACTGCCCGGGATCAATCCGCCAGGCAGAGACGCATCCAGAACACCTAGCGTGCCCACGGCCATCACCACCGCAACGAAGATTATCCCGCGCCACATCTCCGCGGTGATCACCCGCTCCCCCGCCGGCCGTGGCGGTTGCTCCATCAAACCGTGCTCGGCCGGATCAATTCCGAGCGCAAGTGCAGGGGCACCGTCGGTCACCAGGTTGATCCACAGAATCTGCGTGGCAAGCAGCGGCAGCACGAGCCCGCTACCAGCCTGCTCGAGTCCGATGACACCGGCCAGTACCACCCCGAGGAACATTGTCAGCACTTCGCCAACATTGGACGAGAGCAGGAACCGCAGGAACTTCCGGATGTTGGAGAAGATCGAGCGCCCCTCCTCAACTGCATCTATGATCGTGGCAAAGTTGTCATCGGCGAGTACGATATCAGAAGCCTCCCTCGATACGTCCGTGCCGGTGATGCCCATTGCCACCCCGATGTCGGCAGTCTTGAGCGCGGGCGCATCGTTGACGCCATCACCCGTCATTGCCACAACGTGCCCCGCTGACTTCAGCGACCTCACGATTCGCAGCTTGTGTTCCGGATTCACGCGTGCGTAAACGGACACACGTCTCGTAACGTCAGGCAGCTCTTCGTCGGCGACCTCATCCAGCATCGCACCGGTAACAGCATCCCCTCCAGCGTCCGCAATCCCCAGCTCCGTCGCAATCACCGAAGCGGTTAGAGGATGGTCACCGGTGATCATTATGGGCCGTATGCCTGCGGCTCGGGCGCGCCTCACCGCCTCGGCCGCCTCGGTTCGGGGCGGATCGATCATCCCCACGAGCCCCGCAAACACAAGGTCCCTCTCCAGGGTGTCCTGCAACTTCTCGGAATCGTCAGGCTCGTCAACGCCGTGCGGCAGCCTGTGGAACGCCACGCCGAGCGTACGCAGTGCGTTTCCGGCCAGTTCATCATTCAACAGCTGGATTTCGTTCCGGCGCTCTGGGGTTAACGAACGGCTATCGCTGCCTGTCATTTCATGCGTGCAGCGCGCCAGCACTACATCTGCCGCTCCCTTGGTGAACACGATCAGCCGGTCTTCCTCCACGATGCGGTTGACGGTGCTCATGAGCTTGCGCTCGGAGGAGAACGGCACCTCGGCTACTCGCGGCATCTTGCGATCCAGGCTCTCTGTATGCAGCCCGGTCTTACGCGCCGCCACAAGCAGTGCCGCTTCTGTGGGATCTCCCTGAACCTCCCATTTGCCGTCCTCCAGCGAGACGGACGCATTGTTGGCCCTGTCTGCGGCGGCGAGGGTGCGGGTAAGCTCGGTACCCAGTGCTCCGTCCATCGCACCGTCTTCCACGGTCACCTCGCCTTCCGGCGCGTAACCTGTTCCGCCAAACGACACCCTGCCGCTGGCGGTGACCACCGTTCGGACGGTCATCTCATTCCGGGTGAGCGTACCCGTCTTGTCGGAAGCCACTACGCTGGCTGAACCGAGTGTCTCCACTGCAGCAAGGTGCCGAACGATCGCATTCCGGCGAGACATCCGCTGGACGCCGAGTGATAGCACTGCAGTAACTACTGCAGGCAATCCTTCGGGTACGGCGGCCACGGCTAGCGCCACGGCAAAGATGAGCACGTCCACGAATGCGGATGCGCTCCGCACGTGTTCGGTGATCACGATTGTCGCAGCCATCACCACTGCAATCGCGAGCACGATTACGCCGAGCAGTCTCCCTACGCGGTCGAGCTCGGCCTGAAGCGGAGTTCGTTCCTCGGTAGACTCAGCCAGCATTCCGGCAATGCGACCCATCTCCGTGCGCATACCGGTTTCGGTAACGAGCGCCAGGCCGTGTCCATACGTGACAGACGTGCCGCTGTACACCATGTTGTGCCTGTCGCCGATCGCTGCGTCGCCGGCTATTGCTTCCGTGTCCTTGGACACCGGCAGGCTCTCGCCTGTAAGCGATGCCTCTGCGGTCTGCAGAGAGACTGCGTCCACCAGCCGTGCATCCGCCGGAATAGTGTCGCCCTCAGACACTACGATCAGGTCTCCGGGAACCACTTCCGCAGCGGGAACCGAGTGCCTTAGGCCGCCGCGAACTACGGTTGCGCCCGCCGCCGCCATGGCATTCAGCGCTGCAACAGCGGCCGCTGCCCGCCGCTCCTGAACGAAGCCCAGCGTGGCGTTCAGCAGCACGATCGTGAAGATTGCGAGCGCCTCGTACGGCAGCGCCGTGTCGCGCTCCACGAACCAGAGCACTGCGGACACCAGCGTTGCAGCCAGCAGTAGCAACACCAGCGTGTCCTGGAATTGCGCAAGAAACCGCCGCCATGCCGGTTCTGCTTTTTCCGCCTCCAGCTCATTCAAACCGAACTTTTTGAGCCGCCGCGCAGCTTCGTCATCGTCGAGGCCACGATCCCTGTGCGACCCGAGGCCTGCGGCTACATCTTCCGCAGAGATCCTGAATGCGTCCTCCAGGCTCGCAGGCCCGGTCGCGTCAGGCATCATGACCCAGGAGTCAACGGGTTCCACTGGCGGCGTTATGCATGCTACCGGCGCCTACTCTGCGAGTACGGAATCCGCAGGAGCGGGCACCGGGGTCAGGCCTGTAACCTCGAGGATGCCAGCCTCGTCCAGCGTTTCGTTCTCCAGCAGCGCGCTGGCTAGGTCATCCAGTTGCTTCCGGTACTTCGACAGCAGCCTCCAAGCCTCATCGTGACACTCACTGATGATGCGCAGCACCTCTGCATCGATGATGCGCGCGGTCTCCTCGCTGAACGGCTTGGTTGTACCGTAACCGTCGCCGCCACCGAGGTAGGGATTCTCGCGCGGTGCAAGCTGCACCATGCCAAGCTCCTCACTCATGCCCCAGCGAGTAACCATGTTTCGTGCCACACGAGTTGCCTGCACGATATCACTCTCGGCCCCGGTGGTCTTTGTACCATAGACGATCTCCTCTGCCACCCTTCCGCCTAGCGCGCCGATAATACGTCCCCGCAGGTACGACTCCGGATAGTTATACCTGTCGTTCTCCGGCCGCTGGTAGGTAACGCCAAGAGACTGGCCGCGAGGCACGATGGACACTCGGTTAACCGGATCGGAGCCGGGAACCACTATTCCGAGTATTGCATGTCCGCCCTCGTGGTAAGCAACACGCTCGCGATCGGCGTGAGTCAGCAGCAGGGGGCGCTCGGGACCCAGCACAATCTTCTCCAGCGCATCCATGAAGTCTCGCTGGGTGACTTCGTTCTGATCACGGCGTGCAGCGAGCAAGGCTGCCTCGTTCACCAGGTTGCGAATGTCCGCTCCAGAAAGGCCGGGAGTGGCTGCGGCAATTTCGGACAGGCTCGTATCCCGCGCGAGAGGCACCTTTCGCGTGTGAACTATCAGTATTGCCTCACGCCCAACACGATCTGGCAGGTTCACGACTACCCGCCTGTCAAACCGGCCGGGCCGCAACAGCGCCTTGTCCAGCACGTCAGGCTGATTGGTTGCAGCGAGCACGATGATCCCCTCACGGCTCGAGAAGCCGTCCATCTCCGTGAGAATCTGGTTCAGGGTCTGCTCCTGCTCACTGGAACCACCCAGCACGGCCTGTCCTCGTGCGCGTCCTACCGAATCCAGCTCATCTATGAAGATTATTGCCGGCGCGTGCTCTCGTGCCTGCTTGAACAGGTCGCGAACTCGCGCAGCGCCAACACCAACAATCATTTCTACAAATTCCGAACCGGCCATCGAGAAGAACGGCACTCCCGCCTCGCCCGCAACAGCTCGCGCAAGGAGCGTCTTCCCGGTTCCCGGGGCTCCAACGAGCAGCACTCCCTTGGGCGCGGTTCCGCCGAGCCGGGTGTACTTGGCGGGGTTCTTGAGAAAGTCCACAATCTCAACGAGCTCTGCCTCGGCTTCATCTATGCCCGCCACGTCTTCGAAGGTGACGCGCTCCGAGGAATCCTTGTCGAACCTGCGAGCTCCGCTCTTTCCCAGCCCCGTGAGGGCACCACCCATTCCTCCCACTCCACCGGCCATCTGCCGTGCCGCACGACGGAACAGCCATACGTACAGGCCGATTATGAGAATGGCCGGGCCAAAACCGAACAGCAGCGAGGTCCAGGGGCTCGATTCCGCCTGGATGGGTTCTGCGCTGATCTCAACGCCGTTTGCAATGAGCAGCGCTTCCAGCCCCGGATCCACGAACGCCGGCAGCGTTGTGCTGAAGGTACTTCCGGTACGTGATTCCTGACCGCCCTCGGCACCCGAATCAGCAGGTGCCGGATACGTGATGGCGGTCTTGAGACGACCCGTTATGCGTTCGCCCTTGCTGTAAACGGACTCCACATTGGATCGCACCACCTCTTCCTTGAAGAGCGTGTACGGGATGGTGACGGAATCCGACGCGCCGGGGAAGAACAGCCGCACAATGGCATAGTTCACCAACATGATGAGCAGGAACGCAAGCCACATCCGCCTCGGCGGAATACCACCGGCAGCTCGCGCCTCCCCGCTCGAACCCGCCTTCCCGCCCCCGGATTGCGTACCGGACTTGTCGTTCGGCGCCCGGGGGCTGGTTGCCCCATCCGGTTCTCCTTGCGTCCCCATCAAGCTCCTCCGTCACCTCGATGCGCGGCGAACTTCCCTTCCGCAGTGTTTGGCAGCCCCGTCCCTTAAGCCTGAGGCTCGCGCCTGTAGCCACGTTGCGCAAGTGAATGCGTGCGGCGATAGAGCGAAGCAGATGCCCCGATCAGGGCACGAGCAGCACCTTTCCTGTAGTCTCACGCCCTTCGAGGGCACGATGAGCGTCTGCTGCATCCGCCAGCGCAAATCGCTCCCCGATCCTCACAGTCACCTTGCCGTTCCCGATCCAGCTGAAAAGCTCGCCAGCCCGCCAATCCAGCTCCTCCCTGGTTGCGGTGTAGTAGCCGAGCGAGGGCCTTGTGAGAAACAACGATCCCTTTCGATTGAGAAGCTGTGGATCAAACGGATCCACAGCTCCGCTGGACTGCCCGAACAGCACCATGGTCCCGCGTGGGGCGAGCACATCCAGCCCCTTGAGAAATGTGCTTCGTCCCACCGAATCAAACACAACGTGCACCCCTGAGTCGTTTGTAAGAC
>DATGOL010000169.1:0-12694 GCA_035306065.1 Gemmatimonadales bacterium
AAATGCTCCCGTCGAGAACGAGCAGCGCCTCAAGCTCTGCTTCGATCGCGGCAGGCAGCGGGCGGCTGGCCAGAGTTCCAACGGCTGAGGCCAGGGGCGCAAGGCCTGCTCGCTGGTGACGTCCTGCGGCATTCAACAGCCGTTGTGCCACCCGCGCCGCCTTCCGCGCAACGGCACCACCGGCTGCGTCTCTGAACATGCCGACTGCCGCACCGGCCAGTCGTGCGGCAAGCCACCGCTCGGCACCATTCAGCGCGGCCAGTACACGATGATGATCGATCGCCGGCATTGGGTGCCTGGCAGAAGCTTCTGCAGGCTGGTTCGTTACGACAGCCTCGAGCAGCGGCGCGATACGTCCTGCGGCATCCGACGCGGCGCCGCGCTGATCGACAGCCAGAAGACGCAACCGCCCTGCGTGCCGGACGAGCACAACTGCGCCCGATCGGTTCGCGCCAACGGCTGATACCGGTACGCCGAACTGAACGGCGTGTGGCGGCCGGCGTGGCGTCTGCGCCGCACACTCCCCCAGCTGTCCCAGCAGCGTCAGCACTCGCTCGCTGTCCGACGCAAGGCGCTCACCACCTTCCACCGCCGCCCATACCTCCGAGCTTACCTGGGGCAGTCGCAGGCCCAGTGCCTCGCGAGCGCTCCGGGCCTTGAGTTGAAGCCGACGCTCGATTCCCAGGAACCGCCGCGCGGGCACCGGTGCTCCCATGCGATAGATGCGAACCTGCCGGTGAACGGACCCCTGCCGCACTACACGCCCCTCCCGCTGAATGAGTCGGGCGGCCGTCCATGGAAGGTCGAGGTGCACGATCACGTTGGCATCCTGCAGGTTTACTCCCTCCGCCAGCAGGTCGGTTGCAAGCAGCAGTCGAACCTCGTGCGCACGCTGTACCGGCTTCGCTCCCTGCGCACGCGGAGCGAACCGCGCAAGCACTTCCTGGCGGGGAATGGCTCCACCTGCAACCCGGGCTCCGCTTCCCGTCAGGAGCGCTACTCCTGCCTCACGACGGAGCTCCCTGAACATGGACCTCGCCGTCTCGGCGGAATGCGAGAACGCCACTACGCGCAATTCAGGATCGCGAAGCAGACGCGCAAGATGTGCGGCGCGAGTGGTATCCGGGTTGTGCGAGCCGCTCGATTTTCGGGACGCACGCCCCGCATCCGAAGTGTGCGCCGCACACCCGTCCAGACACCTGATCAGCGCACGCAGCGCCGTCTCATGCCGCTCGACGGTTTCCAGGTGCTTCGCCGCCTCGATCTCGCCGAGCGGCCGATCGCCTGAAAGGGCATCGAGTCCCGGAAGCCCAAGCTGCACGACTCCATCGTCTACAATCCAGCGAGCCAGAGAGGCACGTGTGGGAAGCTCGCCGCTACGCAGCATGACGGTGATTGCGGACGCACGCGTCAGGCGACGCCTCAATGCGGCGCGCAACGCACCATCACTCGATGCCCAGGCGCGAAGCAATCCCATGGTTGCCAATGCACCCGCAGATTCCGCGCGCGGGTGAAGCGACGCATGCAGAGGTGGCGGAAGCGCGAGTATCTCGTTGAGAATTGCACCGGCGCACTTCACTCGCATGACACCACATCGCCGCACAGCCGGCCTTGCTCTGTCGCTGGCCAGCGGTCGCCGCACGACAAAATCGGTATCGCCTGCCTCGCGCGCAGCCGAGCCGAGAAAGAGTGCGAGCAGCGCGGTGAGGTCTGCGTGGCTGTTGTGAACAGGCGTAGCCGTAAGCAGCAGCGTACGCTTCTCGGCGCACAGGGCGGCGAGCGCACGCCATCGCTGTGTGCGCGGGTTGCGCACGTTATGCGCTTCGTCCACGATCAACAGCGAAGCCGACGCCACTGCACGCGGTACCGTCCAGCCACGACGTCCGAGCGATTCAACCGACGTGAACGGAATGGCGCCGAGTTTGGCCCGGGCTGCCGCGTTGTGCCACATCTGCTTCAGAACAGCGGGAGCCACGATCGCTGCGGGTCCGAGAATGCGGGCGACAGCGAGCGCGGCGTAGGTTTTGCCCGAGCCCGGTGGATCAGCCAGCACGGCGCCACCTCTCTCCCGCAGCAGCCTCACGAGCCGGCTCGCCGCATCCCTTTGCTCCCTGCGCAGGATGATCTGCCCGAGTGATTCGGCCACCGCGGGCAGCGCATCGGCCGCGCATCCTGCAATCAAGTCGAGAACGGCCGCAGGTGACGTCTCATGCCAGCTCGCTGCCGCACGGGACGCCGTTCCCGGACGGGTCCTGAAAGACGCGGCGATGACATCTGCAGCGTCAGGCACTATCGACCCTGGCCCACCATCTCAACAGCGGCCGCATGCTCTCCTCACTCACGCCGTACGCAGCGCAGGCGGCCTGCAGCAGTTCGGCGTCCGATGGCACCACTCCCCCAAGCGCCGCTGCAGAGATCGATGCCAGGTGTGTGCGTGCCTCACGCCACCCGAACGGCAGCGGCAGGAGCGAGAGCGTCCAGCCCATGAATCGCCGGTACCCACCGCGCGCCGGTTCGGCGAGCGCAGCCAGCCACGCAGCCGCCAACGGGCCGTTGAGCAGTGCGATCAGCGCGAGTGCGTCCGCGTCAGTTGCGGCAATGGACACGTAGCAGCTGTTCAGCGGAACGGTCCTGTCATTCGCAGGAATGAATGCCGCGTTCGGCCGCCGGTCGATATCAGCCCACACTACCCGCGGCCGGTCGAATGCCGCCGCGGGCAGGCGGAACAGCGACCACCAGCGAGTGGCTGCACGTGCATCGGTGCGCGCTGCCAGCCTCGCCCGGTGGGGTCTCAGCCAGCTGGCAGCACCCTGTGGCAGTGCGTGCAGTGGCGCGCCAGCACTGTCATGCGTCCACACGAGATGGGGCCGTTGTCCAGCCAGCGTCCACTGCCTCACGTCTTCCCCGCGGGCCGCTGGTCGCAGCAACGTGGGCTCAACGCCGCCCAGCCGATCTCCGGCAGTCACCTCTATCAGTTTCGCGAACGGACTGTCGCCTGCCTCACGCTTCACCAGGAACGCGGCGTTACAGCCGGTCTTTACACCGAGCATAGGGCGGCTCACGTACTCAGACTGGGCGAGCGGTGTGCCGTGGGCTCGCAGAGCGTCGAACGCGGCGCGCACGTCCGGCGGCAATAGCAGCCAGGGTGAGCCTGGGTCGTCCCGGTCGAACGGAAGCTCGTTCGGCGCAACGGACCACGTTTGCTCGCTGCCCGGGTTGGAAGCGCTGCCGTTGCCGTGCGCGCCATTCTCCCCGTCGCACATTCGCGGCGTTTCATGCACCGTCACTCGAACCGACGGCTGCGCCGACAGTTCATCCGCCGAATCACGCCTGCGACTCGCCACCAGCAGGGACGGGTACACTACCGCATCGAACAGCGGCGGCGCATCACTCCAGTCTTCCACCGCCACCACGCGCGCCTCACGAGCGATATGCATGCGCAAGGCCGCACCACTAAGCGTTCGCCACAGCTTCGCCGGAACCAGCAGCGCAACCGTGCCGTCTGCACCTGCCAGCTCGAGAGCGCGCTCCACAAATGCCGCGGACATCTCCGGCTGCGCACCGAATCCGCCACTCACACCCGCCGCTTTCGCACCGTGCTGCCACCCGCTACCGCGCAGTACCGAATACCTGCTTCGCAGCCGTTCACGCACGGTGGGCGGCATTTCATGCACGCGCACCCACGGCGGGTTCCCAAGCACGATGTCGAACGCAGCGCTGCCGGAATCTGCCGCACAGTGAATGTCGAAGGAGAAGGGAAGGGCGCCACCATCCAGCAGTCGCTGGCGGCGCTGCTTCAGCTCGCGGGTGAGCTGCTTCAGCCTTGCAAGCGTGGCCCGTGCCTGGCGCGAGCTTTCTGCGCGCTCACCGAACAGGTCACGAGAGCGCAGTGTGGTGAGCAGGTCGCGCCTTCGGTACGCAACCGTCTCCAGCGCTTCGCTGTGCAAGGCTATCGCCCTCGCACGCTCGGCCCTCGTCAGTGCACCGGCCAGCGTGCGCTTGCGCGTTCCGGTGGCACGCGCGTATCGCTCGCGAACACGATGGATGTTCGTATGCGCGGTAACGGCGAGGGGCCTCGAACCGTGCGGCGATGCGTCGGAGTTGAGTGCGTCACCCACGAGTATGTGCCTGTCCAGGTTCGGCAGCGGGAGCACGCGAGACGGATCAGCGGCATTGTCCTCGACGGCTACGGACAGCCAGAGTCTCAACTGGCACAACCACACCGCCACCGGATTCATGTCCACACCCACAAGCTGTCGAACCAGAACGTCGCGCCGACGCGCGCTCACAGATCTGGTGTCGCCAAGTGAGCCGTGAAGGCTGGCGAGCGTTTCGAGCACATGTACGAGAAACGCGCCGGATCCACACGCGGGATCCAGTACGCGTATGGAACGGGCGCGCTTGCGAAGCACCTGGCTTGCGGTCTCGTCATGCAGGACCTCACCGTCGAGCAGGCGCAGCAGGCAGGCTGACGTGCGGCTGCCGTCTCCATCAGCACTGGCCAGCGATTCGGCCAGCGCCTCACGCGTAACGCGACGCACCAGCCGGTGAGGCGTATAGAACGCTCCGCCACGTCTGCGCTCACCTTCCGCCATCAGTGACTCGAAGGCGCGGCCAAGCATTTCCGGATCGACGGCGGCGTCTGTCCAGGTGGCCGTGTCCTCGTGTGCAGTAAAGCGCCAGCGTGCCAGCAGGTTCCCGAACAGCGCTGCGAGCGACTCGTCGCTGAATTCCACACGTGTTCGGCGCTCGAGCGGGGTTGGCGTGAAGAGCCCACCATTCAGGAAGGGCACCCGGCCGAATGCCCTGGCTGCCGCCGCACGCCGCGCGTACTTCGTGTTCAGCGTGCCGAACAGCAGCGGGCGCAACAGCCCCCTGTGCAGCGGACTTCCTGTTTCACTTACGCGTGCAAAGTGGCGCTGCAGGAAGTCATGGTCGCCGTCCAGCCAACCCTTGGCCTCGAGGAACGCGAGAAACAGCACGCGCGACACGCCGAGCAGTGCTGCCTCCTTTCGTTCCGCAAAGGTGGTGTGGGGTGCAGTGCTCGCCTCGGTGGCCATCCGGTTGACCGACTCGGCCAGGGCGAGAAAGAAGCGGCGTCCTATTCCCTCGCGTCCCAGGATCTCCATCCACCTGCTGTGCGCGAGAATGCCGCTGGTGGCGGATGCATCGAAGAGCAGGCGAACAGCCTGGATGTCTGAGTCTGTGATCCTGCCCCGGTTCACGCTGAGTGCTGCAACACGCCCCCTGGTCTGGCTGGGAGCGCAGGCGGCGAGGATAAGGTTGCTGTTGTCTCGCGCGGTTGCCGCAACTGCCCAGTGGAGGTGGGGTGATGTGCGCGAAACGCCGTCTGCCAGCGCGGCTACCGCCTGCCGCAGGTCCGAGCCGGCAGGGAGCGCGGCCAGAAGGAGCCGCCGTTCGTCGGGACCCGAGACAACCGACACGTTGCTTCGCCCCGGTGCGCCGATTGCACGTCGGCTGGGAAGGTCGAGCGGGAGTGGTTCGCCCTGGCAGCCGAAGACGCTGGCAAGCGGAGCGAGACCATGAACTCCCTCGGCGGGTGTGAGGAGGCGGGCGGCGTCCCGTGGATTGAGCACGCCGTGATTCTGGTGGCTCGATGCGCTGGTACCGTCACCGGAAGGTGGCCGGCTGTTTCGATCCTATGCGTGCGCGGTTTGTCGGCACGGCTTCCGGTGCTACATTGTCCTCGTTGGCCGTAACCGTGACTGGAGGATAGGGCGTAATGGAGCATCAGGATCGTTACATCGAGGCACAGCCCAACAAGGGTTGGGGATTTGCGGGAGTGATCGTACTGCTTGCGGTGGTGACGAACCTCGCGGTGTACTGGCTGCACTCCAGCACGTACTACGAGCCGCGCGACCTTCGTTTCCAGGCAAAGGGAGCTCCGCAGGCGGGGCACTGAGCCGGCCTGTGCGCGGGACTGAGCTGTGAGGTATCAGGGGCGCGGATTCAGGCGAATCCGCGCCCCGGTTGTAGCCGGTGGATTGCCGCGCATCTGACGTTTGCAGCAGGAACCATAAAGAGGAGCAGTACAATGGCTAACAAGTCGGGTTTCGATCTCATCAGTGAAGCGAAACAGCGGATCCGGGAAGTCACTCCTTCTGAAGTGAAGCAGCGGGTGGAGCAGAAGGACGATGTGGTGCTTCTGGATGTGCGCGAGCCTAACGAATGGAACCTCGGCCGCATTCCAGGCGCCATTCACATCCCGCGCGGCATCATGGAAACCAAGGTCGAACAGGTCATTCCGCGCGACAGCGAAGTCGTTATCTACTGCGCCGGCGGCAACAGGTCCGCCCTCGCCGCCGACACCCTGCAGCAGATGGGCTACAACAACGTCTCCAGCATGGCCGACGGATGGCGCGGCTGGATGCAGGCAAACGGACCCGTGGAGGACTGAGCCGCGGCCACGTACTTCACCATGGCAGGCGAGTTGGATCCCGTACCTGAGGCCACGCACCGCTTCATCGTGAGCCTCGAAGAAGCACTCAACCAAAGACCCGGCGCACTGGCCAACGCACCCGCCGATGTACGCCGGGCCGCCGTTTCCGTCGTGCTCGCGCCTGACGAACACGGACCCGAGCTGCTCCTCATCAAGCGCGCAGAGTGGCAGGGCGATCCCTGGAGCGGCCAGGTAGCTCTCCCCGGTGGACGACGCGAACCGTACGATCCCGATCTCTGGCACACCGCCGCGCGCGAAACGCGGGAGGAAACCGGCATGGAACTCCTCTCCAACGCCCGGCTGCTCGGCACCCTGGACGAACTCTATCCCACCAACCGCGCACTACCCCGGATAGTCGTACGACCACACGTAGTGTTCATTCCGCGCAAGCCGGAACTCACCTTGAGTGACGAGGTGGCCGCGGCCTTCTGGGCACCTCTCAGCGCACTCCGGCACCCTTCGGCATACTTCGACGCAACCGTGCACGTACGCGGACAGGATATGACGGTGGCCGGAATCCGCCACGGTGAGTACACGATCTGGGGAATGACCGAGCGAATCCTGCACGACTTTTTCGCTCGCATGACGAGGTAGTACCCGGCTGTCAGGGCGCATCCCTTTGCCTTGCGTACGATTTAGAGTCGCTTAAATTATACGGCGGACCCCGTCAAAAACTGCATGACACCTCGAACGTCTCCATTCACCGCCGTTCTTCGCGCCGCCGCGCTCACCTGCGCTGCGGCGCTGCTGGCTTCGTGCGCTAGCGCAGCTGAAGGCGCATCGGACGAACGGCTTCGAGTAGTGACAACAACCGGCATGGTTGCAGACGCAGTCCAGCGCATCGCTGGCGACCGCGTGCAGCTCTACAGCCTGATGGGTCCCGGCATAGATCCGCATCTTTACAAGGCCACCGCCGGCGACGTACGCGCCATCGCGGCCGCAGACCTCATCCTCTACAACGGGCTCCACCTGGAAGCTGCGACCGGAGAAGTGCTCGCGGAGATGGGCCGCAGGACGCACACCGTGGCAATCGCCGAGTCAATTCCGGTGGATCGCCGCATGGCGACCGTCGCATTCGGTGGCTCGTACGATCCTCACGTCTGGTTCGATGTCTCGCTCTGGTCGATGGCGGTTCGCGCTGCCGGAAACGCGCTCGCCGAAGCAGACAGTGCAAACGCCAGCTACTACCTGCGGCAGACGGATGACTACGTGCGGGAGCTGGGACTGCTGCACGAATGGGTTGGCGAACAGGTGCTGGCCGTGCCCGAGGAACGCCGCGTGCTGATCACGGCGCATGACGCATTCGGCTATTTCGGCCGTGCGTACGGTGTGCAGGTTGAAGGGTTGCAGGGCATCAGCACGGCCACCGAGGCAGGCGCGGCAGACGTCAGGCGGCTGGCAAATCTCATAGCCGCGCGCGGTGTACCCAGCGTGTTCGTGGAGACGTCAATACCGCGACGTACGATCGAGGCAGTACGCGCTGCTGCACGCGCTCTTGGTGCCGACGTCGTAATCGGCGAGCCGCTCTACTCGGACGCGCTCGGAACAAGCGGAACAGCTGAGGGAACATACGTGGGAATGATCAGGCACAATGTTCGCGCGATAGTGGAGGGGCTCGGCCCCGTGGCGGGCGCATGACGAGCGAGAGCAATTCCGGATTCGCGCGGGGCGCACGAGAACTTGTGGAGGACGCACACGAGCGGGATCGTCGGCTGGAGTCCCGTCCGGGGGTGTCGCGTCCGCTGTCCAGGGGAGATGGCCCGCCGCCGGCAATCGTCGTGAATGACCTCACGGTTGCGTACAGGGATCAGCCGGTGTTGTGGGACGTGGATCTCACGGTGCCGTCCGGCGTGCTCATGGCAATCGTGGGGCCTAACGGGGCAGGGAAGACCACTCTCATCAAGGCCATACTCGGTCTGGTGAAGTCGGCGGCCGGGCAGGTACTGGTGTTCGGCGAGCCGTATGAGGCTCGCCGGCGGGATGTTGCATACGTACCGCAGCGTGGCAGCGTGGACTGGGATTTCCCGACTTCCGTGCTGGACGTGGTGATGATGGGGCGCTACGCGTCGCTCGGCTGGATTCGCAGGCCCGGCACACGCGAGCGCAAGCTGGCGATGGAAGCACTCGAGAAGGTTGGCATGGAGCACCTTGCCTCACGCCAGATAAGCCAGCTTTCAGGCGGACAGCAGCAGCGTGTGTTTCTCGCGCGTGCACTCGTGCAGGACGCGCGAATCTACATCATGGACGAACCGTTCCAGGGTGTGGACGCGAAAACCGAACGAGCGATCGTGAACGTGCTGCAGGACCTGCGCTCCCAGGGACGTACTGTGGTGGCAGTCCACCACGCGCTGCAGACGGTGCCCGAATACTTCGATTGGGTGCTGCTGCTGAACGTGAGGCGCATTGCGGACGGCCCGGTAAGCGAGGCCTTCACGGAGGAGAACCTGCGAATCGCGTATGGCGGCCGCGTTCCATTCCTGGAAGTGGAGCGCGCGGGCTAGTGGAGAGTAAGTGATACTCGGAGAGGATCGCGAGAGCGAATACGTGCCCTTATCCAAGTCGCGCCGACGCTGGAATAGCAGCGTTATTCCAGGGAGGCACAACGCCGGAGCAGGGTGCGGAGGCGCCCTCGAGTGCCATCAGAATATCACTTACGCTGCACTGGCGTGCGAGGCAGGATGTTCCCGGTATGAGGGAATAGCAGGGTAGCGTCACGTTCACTAAACATTCGCGAATGCCCGACATCTTCACTGACTACACCCTGCGAGTCGTAGCACTCGGCGCCATGGCGCTGGGTGCCGTTAGTGGTGCGCTGGGTGCATTCGCGGTGTTGCGTCGGCAGGCGCTGCTGGGTGACGCAATTTCGCACGCGGCGCTGCCGGGAATCGTTCTGGCTTTCATGCTCACGGGCACCAAGGCCACACTGCCGCTGCTGGTGGGCGCTGCGCTGGCCGGCTGGCTCGGAACACTGTTCGTCCTCACTATCGTGAGGCAGACCCGCGTGCCGGAAGACAGCGCACTCGGTATCGTGCTGTCCGTCTTCTTCGGTACCGGCCTGCTGCTGCTCACGCACGTGCAGCATATGGAAGACGCATCCCAGGCCGGCCTCACAACCTTCCTGTTCGGGCAGGCAGCCACGCTCCTCGAGCGCGACGTCATTGCCATCACAGTTGCCGGCGGCATTGCCATACTCCTCCTGCTCGCCGGCTGGAAGGAGTTCAAGCTGCTCTCGTTCGACCCGATATTTGCTGCGTCGCTCGGCTATCATGTGCGCCTGCTGGACATTGCCCTGGTTTCGCTGCTGGTGATTGCAATCGCAATCGGACTGCAGACGGTGGGCGTGGTACTCATGAGCGCGCTGGTGGTTGCACCAGGTGCCGCCGCACGGCAGTGGACCAACTCACTCGGCGCCATGGTACTGCTGTCGGCCGTGTTCGGCGCACTGTCAGGGCTGGTTGGAGCAATTGTCAGTGCTGTCACGCCGGGAATACCCACGGGACCATCCATCGTGCTCGTTGCTACCGGCGTGGTGGTCGTATCCATTGCTCTGGCGCCCGGTCGCGGCCTCGTGTGGCAGGCAGCCAGGCATGCGCGGAACAGGAGACAACTCAGAACCGAAACGGTTCTCACAGACCTCTATGCGCTGGGGATTCAGCATGCCGGTCAACTGCACGGACACGACGCGCGCTCCATCGAGGCGCTCGGCCCCACCCGCGGCGCCGTAGGAACTGCGCTGCAGCAGTTGGCCGCCCGAGGTCTTGCCGAGCAACTTCCGGCCGGTGGATGGACGCTCACTGACGGGGGTCGTGCAGCAGCCAAGAGTGTTCTGCGCCACAGGAGACACACCGACCCGGACGGACTCGATCCCGTTACCGGAGGCGACTGATGTCCATTGCCTTCGAAATCCAGATGGTGGCGATCGTCACCGCGGTGGCATGCGCTCTTCCGGGCACCTTCCTCGTGCTCCGTCGCATGGCAATGCTTTCCGACGCAATCAGCCATACCGTGTTGCTCGGCATCGTGCTGGCGTACTTCGTAGTGCGCAACCTGGCATCGCCGCTGCTCATCGTGTCCGCTGCGCTCATGGGAGTGCTGACTGTTGCGCTGGTGGAGGCGCTATCCCGCACGAGGCTCGTCAAGCAGGACGCAGCCATAGGCATCGTGTTTCCGGCACTCTTCTCGATTGCCGTGATACTCGTGTCGCGATGGGCGGGGGACGTGCATCTCGACACCGATGCGGTGCTGCTGGGAGAGCTTGCATTCGCACCCTTCCGCCGGTTCTACTGGAACGGCGTGGATCTCGGTCCGCGAGCACTCTGGGTTATGGGAGCGGTGCTCCTGCTGATCCTGGCGTTCATCATTTCGTTCTACAAGGAGCTCAAGCTCTCCACGTTTGACCCGGCGTTGGCCGCGGCTCTTGGCTTTTCGCCGGCGCTGCTGCACTACGGCTTCATGGGCCTGGTGTCCGTAACGGCGGTGGGAGCGTTCGACGCCGTTGGTTCGGTGCTCGTGGTAGCATTGATGATTGCCCCGCCGGCAACGGCGTATCTGCTCACGGACAGCCTGCCGCGAATGCTCACGTACAGCGCTCTCATCGCGGTTGCGAGCGCAGTAGCCGGATTCTGGCTCGCGTGGACGGTCGATGCGAATATCGCGGGAGCGATGGCGTCCATGTCGGGTGTGGCGTTCCTGCTTGCGTTTCTGCTGGCGCCGGGACGCGGCATGGTGGCGGTTGCCAGGCGGCGATCAGTGCAGCGCGTGGAGTTTGCGCAGCTCATGCTCGTGGTGCACCTGCTTCAGCACGAGGATGATGAGGATGCCGTGCGCGAGTCCTCTCCGGCTCATCTGCAGGAGCATCTCAGATGGACGCCAGACTTTGCCGAGCGGATCGTGGATCGTGCCGAACGAGTACGATGGATTACACGTGGTGCCGAGCGGCTCGAGTTGACGAGTGCCGGGAGAGAGCGGGCGAGGTTCTCGCTCGGGGAGTGACGTGGTGGCATCCGGACGCTCGCTTCGATGTCCCGGGATGACACCTGGATGTCATTTCCACGATCGAAGCACTTGCGCACGCCGGATCGCGTCCAGCTTCGGGAACTCTCGGTCCAGGTAGGCGTTACCCTCGCGCGCAATCTGTCCCTGGTCCGGCCCTGTTACCCCGCGCGCGCCGTAGCCGGAGTACAGCGAATCCACAGACTCCATACCCACGATCACCTCGGCGAAGGGCGGGAAGCCAAAGCCGTTGAGCGTGTCGAGGCGTGCGTTGTCGCGCAGATTGATGTAGACCTGGGTGCCACGGGTGTTCTCTCCTCCCCTTGCGAAGGAGAGCGTGCCACGCAGGTTGCTGTGTCGAACTGGCTCGTCTGTGAACTTGATCTGCCGCCACGCGGCGGCAACGGCCGTGTCTCCCGGCAGGCCGAACTGTGCAACGAAGTCGGGTACTACGCGGAAGATCCGGATGTCATCGTAGAATCCGTGCCTCACGAGGTAGTGGAACCGGTCGGCCGCGTTCGGTGACCAGTGACGACGCACTATTATGTCAACGTCACCCTTCGTAGTCTCGAGCCGCACGACGAAGCTGTCCGGCGCAGCGCGCTCGTACGCTTCAGGCTGCGGTTGCAGCAGCGGAGACGGCCCGGGCGCGCACGCGGCGAGGAGCAGTATGGCAGGAAGAGTGCGGAGAAAGCCGGTCATCAATAAAAGGCAGTAGTCAGTAGTGAGTAGGCAGTAGTCAGTAATCAGGTGTACGCCTTGTCGCAGAGGGGATAGCCCCACAGTGCAGAAAGCCCTTCCGTCCCCCGTCCCCTGTCCCTCGTAACCCGACCAAACGGACGCCGAGTCCAATGCTCCTCCTAGGAACCCAGGGCTGGAACTACTCCGCATGGGTGGGCTCTTTCTACCCCACCGGAACGCGCCCGGCAGACTTCCTCACAACCTATGCGCGCGCGTTCCCTACTGTCGAGGTGGACTCCACGTTCTACGCCGTACCGCCCGAGCGCACGGTGCTCGGCTGGCATGAGCGAACTCCCTCGGGCTTCACGTTCGCGCTCAAGCTGCCGCAGGAGATTACGCACGAGCGCAGGCTGCAGGATGCCGAGGATGTAACGGAGCTCTTCCTGGAGCGCGTGCGGCTGCTTGGCGACAAGCTCGGCCCGATCCTCATTCAATTCGGTCCGGACTTCGGTGTGTCCAACATGCCCGCACTGGAGCGCTACCTGCCCACGCTTCCTCGCG
>DATGOL010000170.1:0-11985 GCA_035306065.1 Gemmatimonadales bacterium
GAGTGGAGATGTGTAGAACGCCTCCATGGTTTCCGGGCTCGCTCCGCGCCATTCGCCATCGATCGTGAGTCGCGGGAGGGTTGTGTCCGGAAGAAGTTCCAGCGGAATGTTTCTCCATGCGGCCACGCCAAGCAGCGCGGCACACATGTACAGCATGGAGACGGCAATGGGACGCCTGATGGAGAAGCGGATCATCTCGCCTTCTCCGTATCACGCCGCTGGCGCCACATTACGCCGTAATCAGTCACCCGCTGCTCCGGTAGGAACGAACTCCCGGGAGGTGCTCGACTCCCGCACGCGAAGCTGCTCGATGAGCGAGTAGACCACCGGAATTACCACGAGTGTGAGGGCGGTGGACGTGAACAGGCCGCCGGCAACGGCAATCGCCAGGGGACGCTGCAGCTCCGCTCCGGAACCCAGCCCGATCGCCATTGGCAGCACGCCGAGCATGGTTGTGATGGAAGTGATGAGTATGGGACGCAGCCTTGCATGACCCGCCTCACGCGCGGCCTCGATCACGCCGCTGCCTGCCGCACGACGCTGGTTGATGAAGTCAACCATGATCACCGCATCGTTATCCACTATACCTATCAGCACCACCAGCCCTATCAGGCTCACCACATTCAGGCCAGCACCTGAAAGCCCGAGCGCCAGCACTGCTCCTACTGCACCCAGCGGCACCGAAAGCAGAATGGTGAACGGGTGAATCAGCGACTCGAACTCGGCAGCGAGAATCATGTACACCAGCAGAACCGCGAGTATGATCGCGAAGAAGAGAACCCTGAAGCTCCGCGTCATCTCCTCGTTCTCTCCTCCGATCTCGAGCTCGAGCCCACGCGGTATGTCTAGCCCCGAGAGGCTGGCGCGAATCGCATCTACCGACGCATCCACACCGCCGCTCGCCACATCCGCATACACCGCTATCACCGGGCTCTGATCCACCCTTCGGGTTTCGCTTGGCGCTATCGCTTCCACCACATGCACAAGTTCACGCAGCGGCACACCTTCCAGCGTCACATTGTCCAGCGTACTCAGGCTGGTACGCGAAGATTCCGGCAGCCTCACGACTATGGGGATCTTCCGATCGAAGTCCACGTACTCGGTTGCAATCGCGCCGCGCATCGTACGGTCAATGGCATCGGCCACCTGGCGCGGAGTGACACCGAATGCCGCCGCCCTGTCGCGGTCAATCTCCACCCGAACCTCCGGATGGCCCAGCGCGATTGCCTGGCGAACGTTCGTCACCTCTCCAACGTCCTGCAAAATGTTCTCGATCTGCATTGCCAGCCTGGTGGCTGCATCACGGTCCTCGCCGCGCACCCGAACGGCCAGGTCGGCATCGCCACCGCCGAGCAGACGGCCGAGTGCAGTAGCGGCTCCGTCTTCGATTGCAAAGCGGCCTTCCAGTGAAGGGCTTACCTGCGCACGGAAGCGGTCTAATACGCTCGCCGTGGACACACCCTCATGCAGACGCACATCCAGCCTGGCACTGTGAAGTCCGCTAACGTCTTCAACCCCTGCTATCGCTGCCTGACGACCAACGAGTGTGAACACCGCGGCGACACCCTCATCCGCCAGCAAGTCTCTCTCCAGCTCCTCGGCAACCAGCGACGTTTGCTCGATAGGCGTTCCTCGCGGAAGCTCCAGCTGAACCCGGAACGATCCCTGATCCACCGTGGGAAGCACGCTTCTCGGCAACGAGAGCCCCACCGGAATGGCAAGCCCGAGAAGAACCAGGGCACCACCAACTACTGCACCGCGGTGCTCCAGTGCCCACTGCAGAAGGTTCTCATACCAGTTCTGGAATCGGAGGTAGCCGCGCTCGAACCAGCTAAGGAACGGCCCGAACAACGTACCCAGCGGAGCCATGACGCGTGCGATGAATCCCGGCTCTGCACCTGCCTCACGCGTATCCCAGCGAGCCGCAAGCACCGGCAGCACCGTGAGCGCAACGACGATCGTGGTTGCCAGCGAGAAGGTCACTGCGAAGGACAGGCTGCCGAAGAGTTGCCCGGCAACACCCTCCACGTAGATGATGGGCCCGAACACCGCGATGGTCGTGAGCGTAGACGCTATGATCGCGCGCTGCACCTCCTCCGAACCGACAGCCGCGGCGTCTGCCGGCGACAGACCAAGCTCACGATGCCGGTAGATGTTCTCCACCACGACAATGGAGTTGTCGGCAAGCATCCCCACCCCCAGCGCAAGACCGCCGAGGCTCATGATGTTGAAGGAGATGCCGAACAGGTCGAACAGCGCGAACGTTGCGAGCAGCGAGATTGGCATCGCAAGCGCGATCGCCACAGGTACCCGCGGATCGCGCAGGAACAGAAAGAGCACCAGGAACGCCAGTATTCCTCCGCTGATCACCTGTGAGATCAGGTTCTGGATTGCGGACGAGATGAACCCTGCCTGGCTCGTTGCCACCACGATCTGCAGCTCGGGATACTGCGCCCTCAGCTGATCCAGTACCACCTCCACACGTTCGGCCACCCGAACGGTGTTCGCACCTGCCTCCTTGAATAGCAGCAGCCCCACAGCTGCCTCGCCATCGAATCGGCTTATGGACTCACGGTCGCGAAATCCATCGTCTACGATTGCGATGTCGCGAATGCGTATCGCGCGGGAGGAAGCCGATACCTGGTTGCTGGACGAACTGGCTGCACCCGTTCCCGAGCTGGACGAAGCGCGCGGAATGACCACGGACGCGATCTCTTCCACATCGGTGAATTCGCCAAGTGTGCGCAGCGTGTAGCGGAAATTACCTCGCCTGATGGTACCGCCCGGAGCACTCCGATTCGCCGCGGCGAGCGCATTGGATACCTCGTCTAGCGTTACGCCATAGCTGCGCAGCTTGTTCGGATCTACCTCAACGTGAATCTCGCGCTCCAGGCCGCCGACCACGGCTGCCTGCGCAACACCGTCAACCTGCTCCAGCCTGCGCCGAAGCACCGACTCGCCGAGTTCCTTGAGTGCCCAGAGATTATCCGCGCCAGCGAGCGTAATCGCCATGATCGGATCCGCCGTTGGATCCGTACGCAGCACCACGGGTCGCGTTGCCTGCTCAGGCATCTGATCGCGCAGGTTGTCCAGCTGCTCGCGAACGTTGAGGACGGCGAAATCCATATCCGTGCCCCACGCGAAGCGCAGCGTGACGAGGGAGACACCCTCACGTGACACGCTCTCGGTGCGCTCTCGTCCGCGCACCTGCGCCAGGCGCTGCTCCACTGGCTCGGTTACGAATCGCTCAACCTCCGCCGGCCCCACACCTGGATACTCGGTGTAAACCACCAGCTTGGGATACGCGATGTCCGGCAGCAGGTCTATCGGCAGCCGGTTTGCAGACAGCACGCCGAGCAGACAGATGGCGATGAACAGCATCGCCACGGAAATCGGACGTCCTATGGAGCGACGAGAGAGACTCATGGGTCGCGATCGACGATCGATTCGCCAACCACCTGCTCGAGGTCAGCTACTGCGATTGCCAGCGTTGCGCGCGCGCTCAGTTCATCGCGCTCATATCCAACCAGCCGTTCGAGCACCTGCAGATACTGGTCGAAGTTAAGGGAACCTGATTGAAAGCCCTGCTGCGCCAGTTCCAGCCGCTCTGTACCCAGCACCACTGCCTCACGCGCCAGCTCCAGCCGCACCCGGGCACTCTCCACATCCAGCACGTAAGACCTGACCTGCCGCTCCGCGCTCAGGCGCTGCAGCCGCTGCTCCTGAAGGCGGTCTTCCCGGTCCGCGCGCGCCTGCACCACTGACTGACCCGTAGCCCACCTGTCGAAAATCGGAACTGAGAGTTGCAATGACATCCCCCAGCTCTGGTCCAGCGGATCTATCCGGGCGAACGCGCTGCTTCCGCGGGTGGACATGCTGCGCGAGAAGTTTCCGCCAGCCGTGAGCTGAGGCAGGTACCCCGTTCTTGCGACAGTTACACGCCGGTCTGCAGCGACCACCTGTGCATCGGCTACCAAAACCTGCGGATTGCGAAGCAGTGCACGCTCAACGAGAGCTTCCTCGTCTACGCGCACACCGGAAAGATCGGGAATGCTGTCTGCGAGCGCGTAGCTTTCGCCCAGCGGTGCACCGATTGCCTCTGCCAGGTCAAGACGCGCCTTGCGAGCCGCTGCCTGCGCCTGGGAGAGAGCTCCCTCGCTGGATGCCACATTCGCGCGCGCACCCAGCACTGCCTCACGATCGGCAGCGGCAACGTTGAACTTGCGCTCCGTGATGTCCAGCTGGTCCCGCGAGAACGAAAGCTGCCGCTCAGCAATGCTTACCCCTGCTGCTGCCTGGAGGGCGGCGTAATAGCGCTGAGTTACCTGCCTGCGAAGGTCCAGCCGTTCACGCTCCACGTCGGCAACCACCGCGCTGCGGCTGGCCCGCGCAGCCCGCAGCTCCGATTCACGCCTGCCGAAATCGAAAACGTTCAGCTGGGCATTCACCGACTGATTGCTGCCGCTGCTCGAATAGACCGCCGGCTCGTCCAGCCTGACGGGGTTGCCGAACGGATCCGCACCCGTGTACCTGCGGCTTCCACCCGAATTCGTGTTCAGGTTCACGGACAGCTGCGGCAGGTACTCGCCGCGCCGCCGGCGCACGTTCGCGTCGGCAACATCCTCGTCGTTGAGCACCCTGCGGTACTGGGGACGCCAGCGCTCCGCATACGCAATCGCCTCCGCAAGCGTAAGGCTGTCCGGCAATGCCTGGGGTATCTCCTGGGCGCCAACCCCCTGCGTTACGGCAGGCGCAGCAGCAAGAGCAACTCCCAGCGCCACCAGCGCCAGTGCACAACGACTTAATGATATTCGGACAACGGAAGCCGACATCGCACTCTCCGGGCACCGCAGCCGCAAGTCGGCACGCTGCCCCGCGTTAGGGAATCGGTGGCGATTTGCTGTCAGTCAGCGCGGACGCCCGCCTTCCACAGTGGAGTTGTCTACGAGTTTCACAGGCGCCCCATGTGTCAGGGTATAGTGTCCCCTGGTGAGCACTATCTGCCCCGGCTGCAGCATTTCGGTGTCGGGGTTATCGACTATCTCAACGTATGTGTCGTTTTCGAGACCGGTGGTCACGTATTTCCACTGCGCCGTACCGTTCTCGAATACGAATACCATCTTCCGCCTGTCCGTGTCGCGCTCCAGGATCGCAGACCGCGGTACCATCACGCGATCTGCATATGAACGCGCATCCAGCGAGATCTGGGCATACATGCCTGGAAAGATGCGACGATCCCCGTTCGCTACACGCACAGTCACGCGAGCGGTTCGCGTCTGCTCGTCCACCACCGGGTTTATGGTCGCGACGGTTCCGGTAAACACCTCGTCCGGGAATGCAGCAAAGCGAACACGTGCTGTTCCTCCCCGCCGAAGCTGTCCCACATCGCCTTCCAGCACCTGCACTTCCACGTGTATCGGATTCACGTCAACGATGCTGGCGATCTCGTCACCGGGCCTTACGTACTCGCCGGACACCACCCGCAGGTTTGCGACGAGCCCGTTGAATGGTGCGGTAACCCGCGTTCGACGGAGTGATAGCTCTGCCTTCTCCACCTCGAGCCGGGCGTCATCCACACCCGCCTTGATTCGTGCGGCGCGATCTCGCTCGGCGCGAAGCGCCGGATCCTCGATTCTGTCGTCGTAAAGCGTGAGCTCGCGATACTGCGCCTCACGCTGCTCCAGCCGCACCCGGGCCTGTTCCAGCTGGAGCCTGTAGTCGGCGTCGTCCACTCCCAGCACGAGCGCTCCCGACCCGATCTGGCTGTTCTCGGTCACGGGAAGCTGGGTAACCCGCCCCTCCACGAGCGCGAGCAGCACAGCCTGACGGCCTGCCACCGCCTGGCCGGAGGCGGAGACTGCCAGCGTCATTGTACCGCGCTGCACCTCCTCACCCTCGACTGGGATCTCCGTGCCTGGCTGGCGGCTCGTACCGGTGGTTGCCGCAGCAGCGGTACCACCAGCCGACTCCGCATCACTCGAACGAATTCGGAACAGTGTAGCATACGCGAGGAGCCCAACAGCCACGAGTGCGATTACAACTCCCAGCAGGCGACGGGTCACGGGCAGATAACCTCACGAGCAGGACGAGGGTGGGATTTCGGGCTGAGCCGCGAATATGGGGGAAAATGCCGCTTTACGCCAGCCGACCACCCTTGGACCCACTACGGACCCGCTGGGTTGTCTCCCATTTCCATCATACTGGCTTCAGCCCGGCGCCGCCACCCGAGTCACTGCTGAACGGCGCTCTTGTCCTGCGCAGCCAGAAACGCGCGCGACGCCGACAGTACGCGTTCCATCACATCCTCCAGGGATCCGGGCATCAGAGCGCCGGACGCCCTGGCGTGGCCGCCGCCGTCGAAGCGCCGGGCGAGCTGATTCACGTCCACCTTGCCTGTGGACCGGAAGGACACTTTCACCTTCCCATGCCCCAGGTCCCGGAAGAACAGCGCCAGGCGCGTGCCCTGAATCGAGCGTGGATGCTCAACGAGCCCGTCGAGGTCTTCCGACCTCAGGCCATAACGCTCCATCGCGCCGGATTCAACAGAAATCCACGACAGGCCGATACTCGGCTCCACCTCCAGTGTACCGAGTGCCTCACGCAGGAGCTGAAGCTTTCCGATCTGCACCGAAGCATAAACCCGCCGATACATCTCCTCGGGATCAACGCCGGCAGCCAGGAGATGGGCCGCTACTGCGTGTGCACGCGGAGTCGTGTTGCTGAACCGGAAGCCGCCGGTGTCCGTAAGGATCGCCGTGTAGAGCGACGTGGCCACCTGGGGCGTGATCTCCAGCCCGAGAGACTCGGCAACATCGAACACCAGCTCACCGGTTGCGCACGCGGACGTATCGGACAGAATGAACTTCCCCGGCGGCTCATCACTCGGCACATGATGGTCAATCACGAGTATGGGCACCGTGAGTGAGCGCACCACGTCCGCCAGCTGGCCGAGCCTGCGCACGTCTGCGATGTCCAGCACTATCAGCGCATCTGCCTCACGAAGCGCGCGCTCCCAGTCGTCACTCCTGTCCTCCACATCGTCGCCGAGGAGGAACGTGAACATTCCCGGCCAGGGCGTGGGATTCGTGATGTAGCAGTCTATGCCACGCTGCCGCAGGAGACGGGCAAGGGCCGTCTGTGAGCCACAGCCGTCACCGTCTGCGTTGATGTGTGTCGAGAGCGCCACGCGGAATCCCGGGCGAAGCTGCTGCATGAGGCGTTCGATGGCCTGCCTCCGTTCCGGCGGAACGGAGACGATGGAATCGCGGGGCATTGCGGACGGCAGATTAGGGAAACGAGTGCAACTACTGCCGCTAGCGCTACACAGCGGTGCAGCGCGACGTCAGCGGCAGTATTCGGTCAGGCAGAGTAGTTCGGTGCCTCGCGAGTGATTGTCACGTCGTGCGGGTGCGACTCACGAAGTCCTGCAGTGGTTATCCGAACGAATTCACTGCGGGTGCGAAGCTCCTCGATGTTCGGGCATCCAACATAGCCCATTCCACTGCGAAGCCCGCCCACCATCTGGTAGATAACGTCTGCCACCGCGCCCTTGTAGGGCACGCGTCCCTCGATTCCCTCCGGCACCAGCTTGCGGGCGGACATCTCCCCGTCCTGGAAGTAGCGATCGGCGCTGCCGTCCTGCATTGCGGAGAGAGACCCCATGCCCCTGATCATCTTGAACCGTCGTCCCTCCATCAGCAGCGACTCACCGGGGCTCTCCTCGGTTCCGGCCAGCATGGAACCCATCATCACGGAAGACGCGCCAGCAGCAATCGCCTTCACGATGTCACCCGAGTACTTGATGCCGCCATCAGCAATGACGGGAATGTCTCCCGCACCCTCCACCGCATCCATCACCGCCGTAAGCTGCGGCAGCCCAACGCCGGTAACCACACGCGTAGTACAGATGGATCCGGGGCCAACCCCAACCTTCACGGCATCCACGCCGCGCTCAACGAGAGCCGCCGCTCCCTCACGAGTACCTACATTCCCCGCAATGAGCTGACAGTCGGGGAAAGCCTCACGAACGACGTCCACCGCCGAAAGCACGCCCGCACTGTGACCATGCGCCGTGTCAATCACCAGAACGTCCGTACCTGCATCCACCAGCGCCCGTGCACGCACCAGATAGTCGCCGCCCGCACCCAGCGCCGCAGCCACGCGCAGCCGCCCGTGCTCATCCTTGTTCGAGTCCGGGAACTGCCGACGCTTGTGGATATCCTTCACGGTTATGAGCCCCGTGAGGCGCCCTTCGTCGTCAACCACGGGAAGCTTCTCGATGCGATGCCTGCCGAGTATCGCCTCGGCCTCCATCAGCGTGGTTCCAACCGGCGCGGTAACCAGCTTCTCACTCGTCATAGCGTCTCGCAGCGGACGATCGAGATCGCGCTCGAACTGCAGGTCGCGGTTGGTGATGATGCCAACGAGCTTGCCCTCACGGTTCACGACCGGCACGCCGCTGATCTTGAAGCGCTGCATTAGCGATGCAGCTTCCCGGAGCGTGGCTTCGGGAGCGAGCGTGATCGGATTCAGGATCATGCCGCTCTCGCTTCGCTTAACCCGGTCCACTTCGGCCGCCTGGCGATCCACAGACATGTTCTTGTGGATCACGCCAATGCCTCCCGCTCGCGCCATGGCAATGGCCATGTCGCTTTCCGTCACTGTGTCCATCGCCGCCGAGATGAGCGGAATGTTCAGCGGAATGCCGCGGGTAAAGAGGCTGGCAGTGGAAACGTCCTTGGGGTGCACGAGCGAGTGCGCCGGCACCAGGAGAACGTCATCGAAAGTGAGCGCATGCTGCTCGCGCACGCGGCTGTGGCCGTTACGTGCGGTACCATTGCGCGACGGCCCGCGCTCCGGTGTTGCCGGAGGCGCGGGCCGTGTCTGTGCCGAAGTTGTGGTCGCCATGGCGGAAAATATGCTTCTAACGCGCTTTCGGCAAAGGGGGACGCGAGGTCCTCGTCAGCGCCCCATCCGACGCAGTCGCCTTCGAATGGCGGGCGGCAGGAAAACGGCGGCTGCCGTGAGCACGCGAGCGAAGTTCAGGTCGCTGAGCTCATCGGCATTACCGGTCCAGTGGTCCAGAAGCACGCCACGCCCGGCCCGCTCCACCAGCCGGTTGAGCGCCGTTACCACCAGGAACAGGTCGTCTACCTGGCCAAGGAACGGGATGATGTCCGGAATGAAGTCTATGGGAGCGAGCAGGTAGGCGAACGCACCCGCCACCAGCAGCTTGTCGGCCCCTCGAACACGCTTGTCCACCAGCAGGCCACCGAGCAGGCGGATGTACGACGGGATCTGCCTGATCGTTCCCATCAGCGACCGCTTGGCGTCCTTCCGTTGCTTCTGCTTCACACGTCGCTGCATGGCGGCACGGCGGGTGGGCCGGATGGTCAGGTCATCCAGCTCCACTACTTCGTCTGGCTCGTTACGGGCGGATCTGGTTCGCATGGATCAGGATGTGGGTGGCTTGCGCGGCGCCTGATCGGAGGCGTCGCCCTGTGGATCGCTCCCTGGGCGTCCCCCGGGCAGGTCTGCCTTCAGAGGTGCGGAGGCAGCCTCGCGAGACGTATTCGCACTGCCCGTGCCGCTGGGCGAACCGGTGCCGGCGGAGCCACCCTTTGCGTCACCCGCTGACCTTGGCGGCGTGGTGACGGCCGCGTCGTAAACATCCTTGACGTCCTTCGCCACCGAGGCTCCGGCGGCAGCCACTCCGCCGAGCACTGACATGGCGCGATTCATGAGCCCCATGGTCTCGGCGATGGTCTGGGTACTCACCCGCCCCGCTCGCATGCGGTCTTCAACGGTCTCCGCGAAGCGCTGGAAAACATTCGTGGGAGACGGCGCGTGCTCCGCGTAGCGGGACTCGAGGAAGTCCACGTAATCGAGCACCTGATAGAGGCGTTCGTCCGAGAGCGTATCGAGCTTACGCATGATTCGGTCGCGCAGGTATTCGTTCATGGGAGCCTGTAGTCAGAGAACGGGCGGTGCCGACCTTTCGACACCGCCCGTAAATGTACTTGCGATCGAGTTCCCTGCCATGTGGCAGGGTCAGCCGCGCCAGCGCGCCCGGTGACCACGAGTGTCAATGTGAACGAACGGGCGGCGGAAGTTGCCGCTGGTGTAGACGCCCAGTCCGCCGGTGAGATCCGGGTTGTCTCTCTCTACGGCGTCTACGGCCTTCTGTACGAGAACTACGTCTGCGAGGCTTACGCGACCGTCGCCGTTGGCGTCAATGGCGACGTCAATGGCGTCGCCGTGCTGATGGCGGCTGGAGTTGGCAGCGCCGGCAACCCGCCTGTTGTAGCTCGGGCTGCGGAACCCTGCGTTCACGTCAACGGTTACGCGGTGGCCCGGCGAGGCCCAGTCATCAAGCTGCTGCAGCACGAGCTCCAGCTTGTCGAGCAGCCGCTGGTCAACCGCGACATAACGAGGCCAGGCCCGCTGTCCGTCGTGAGACAGAAAGTCCCTGAGCCGCACATGTTTCGAGAGAGGCAGATCCAGATCCTTCTCCGAAATCTGGACGAAACCATCCGGTGCGTCCGAGCGCCAGCTGCCCAGCAGGTAGCCGTTCAGGCGACTGCCGCGCTTGTCCGCGAAGGGAACCATCACGGCGAGTGTGAGGTCGTCGAGCAGGCGACGAACCGAGTCGCGCATGAGCGAGAGCCGGTAGAACCCTGCCTCGTCAGGCGCGCGAAGCTCGGGCCCGGCCAGCGAGAGGATGGGGCCGATAGGCACCGAGTCCGCAACGCCAACCCACTGGTAGAACAGCCCCGATACGTCGCCACCCACGAGCAGCGGATAGGTTACGCTTCCGCCGGGCAGCGCGGTTTCCACCTTGACATTACCGCTGCGCCCCAGCGCCTCACGAGCGACCTCGGCCACGAAACTGAGCGTGGGCATGGAATCACGCGCTGCGGCATCGGCATTCGACACGCCGCCAGCGGGGAGGGTGGGAGCGAGCCAGATGGCGCCTATCGCCGCGATTCCTGCACCCACGACTGTCTTCCAGGTTGTGCGACCGCGAGATGGTGTCGTGTGGCCCGCGTCAGGCAGTATTGCAGGACTGCCAGCCGGACGCGAGTTCACTTCCGGCAACTCCATCAGAGGAGCCCCCAGCGAGCATGTTCACCACGCGTGTCCACATGCACGAAGGGCGGATGCGCACTCGTTGCGACGTAGCCGCCAATGCCACCGACGAGTGACGGATACTTGCGCTCAACGCGTTCCGCTGCCTGCACGATTATGCGCATGTCGGCAAGGTTCGATCGTCCGTCTCCATTGAGGTCGTCGAGCCGACCATCCTTGTCGTCGTCAACATAGACGTCGGCTGCGTCGCCGTACTGGTGCCTGCTGTTGGTGGCGCGACCATCGCCGCCGGCGTTGTACTGCGGCGTGCGGAAGCCGGACATGACGTGCAGGCGGCGCGCGCCATAGCCCATTTCAGCAAGCTCGTCGATCATGAGCTCGAGCTTGTCAACGAGCGCCATGTCGAGCACCAGGTACTTGGGCCATACGTTCTGCTGATCCTTCGTGAGGAAGTCTCCGAGGCGAAAGTTCTCGGACACTTTCATATCGCGATTTTCGAGCGTGACTGTGATGAAACCCGCGGGTAGCGAGTACGATCCGCTTGCCGAGCCGGAGCGCTCACCGGGCCAGAAACCGAGCCGGTAGCCATTGAGGGCGAACTGCCCCGACTTGGCCTCGAAGGGAACGAGCGGAAAGAGAGTATGTTCGCGTCCGTTGCGCGGATCACGCAGGCTGATGAGGCCGGGGTCCGCGGCGCGGGCAGATACGGTGTTCGATGCGAGCGAGATCTGCGTCGGCTCCACCATGGTGGCCATGAGCCGACCGCTGAGCCCCATTGCGCCGGACTTTTCGAGTCGATCGATCGCCTCCACGACGGCACGTTCCTCAGCGGCGATCCTGCGTGAAGCTGCCAGGAGTACAGTGTCGTGGGACGCCGCGTGTAGCGGCTGGTGAGAC